>NZ_JBHWUR010000025.1:0-81498 GCF_042737755.1 Streptomyces sp. NPDC059994 | reverse complement strand
GATCCCCCGGACGGCCGCCGCCCGGCGCCCCGTTGGGGCCCCGGCGGCGGCCGAGCCGTGTCAGCCCACGTCGAAGACGTTGGGCAGCCCGAGGCGGTAGCGGAAGCGGTCGTCGCGTTTGAACAGATCCAGCTCCGGGGCACTGTAGAGCGAGGCCACCGGGCAGCGCGGGGCGGCCGAACCGGCCCGGTCGAGCAGCGCGTTGGCGGCGAGGCGGCCCGAGGTGTTGGCGCCCTCCATCGTCGCCAGGTCGATGGGGACGGCCACGTAGTCGCCCGCCAGATAGAAGTTGGGGATCCTGGTGCCCGCCGAGGGGCGGTTGTGGAACGTGCCGACCGGGTGGATGAGCAGCTCGTCCTCGTTCCTCGGCTCGGGGGTGCCGATGCCGGAGACGCCCGGGTCCAGGAACCACGAGTGCAGCCTGCCGTCGCTGAGCACGGTCCTGCCGGTGTCGTTGACCGCGGCCTTCAGCTGCGCCCACACCTCGCGCGCGACCTCCTCGCGGGTGCACTGCTTGGCCGTCTTCCCGTACAGCATCCCGGGCTTGTCCCACTCGGAGATGTCCACCGAGAGGCAGTCCACCACCGTGCCGTCGCCGTAGTCGGTGCGGAAGTCGTGGTGCGGCCAGTGCTCGGCCTGGGCGATCGCGGTGAGCGACCAGGGGGAGTCGATGCAGTCGAAGTGGCCGTGCACCCCGTCGGGCCGCTCGGTCAGATAGAACTGGATGCCGGTCATCCAGTCGGTGCGCAGCTTGTCGCAGCGGGCCAGCTGCGGGTCGGCCGCGCGCATCGCGGCGCTCCAGGCGGGCCGGGCGTGCTCCACCGGGAGCGCGCAGACGTAGTGGTCGGCGCTCACCGTGCGGCGCACCCCGCCCAGGTCCTCGACCACCGCCCCCGTCACCTTCGTGCCGTCGTACGCGAACTCCCGCAGGGTCCAGCCCAGTTGGAACTCCACGCCGAGGGTGCGCAGATGGGCGGCCCAGGGGTCGATCCAGGCCTCGTTGGTGGGCGCGTTGAGGATGCGGTCGAGGGGGCCGTCCGCGCCCCGGCCGAGTGCGTTGAAGACGAACGCCTCCAGGAGCGAGCCCACCGTGCGGGTGCTGGCCTCCTCCGCCTTGGTCGCCACGATGTTGCGGGTGACGCCGACGGCGAGGATGCGCTGGTACTCGTAACTCATCTTGCCCGCCTTGGTGAACGTCCACCAGGGCGTGGCCTCCCACTGGTCGTTGCGGCGCTCGTCGCAGCTGGTCAGGAAGGTGACGAGGCGGTCGGCGAAGTACGCGACCTCGCGCGCGGGCAGCCGCTGGAAGGTGCCGAGCACCCCGGTGAGGGCGCGCCGCAGCGCGTCCAGGGTGAGCTGCCGCGGGGTGCCGGACCAGGGCAGCGGCAGACGCAGGTCCTCGTGGCCGGTCCGGGCGAACATCATCTCCTTGGGTGCGATCAGGTTGTCCCAGACGCCGTGCGCGTTGCCGGGGAAGGGGATCCGGCGCATCGTGTCCGGCAGGTTGTGGTAGATCCCGGGGATGAACCGGAAGCCGTGCTCGGCCGGGAGCGGGCCGCGGCCGCCCCGGGCGCTGTCCGGCACGTCCATGCTGCGCGCCTTGCCGCCGAGCGCCCGGCGCTCGTAGAGCGTGACGCGGAAGCCGCGTTCGGCCAGTTCGTGGGCGGCGGTCAGACCGGCGACCCCGCCGCCGAGCACCACCACCGACTGCCCGGCCGCCGGGGCGGCCCCCGGGCGTGCCGCGGCCGCGGCGGGGACCGCCGCGTCGAGCCCCAGGGCGGTGGCCGCGCCCGCCGCCGTCCCCGCGACGAACGTGCGCCTCGTACTGCCCGAAGTGCTGCCCGAACGCTCCATGGTGCCCCCTATTACCGGTGGTAACGGTCACGTCGGCGCAGGAGCATACGGATGCGGCGGTCAAGCCGGAAGAGGCAATCGAGCCCAGTGTTCCGTGGGTGCACGGCAGTTGCGGCCGCCACCGGCCGTGCCGTGCGCGGCCGGGTGGATGTGGTCAGATAGGGGCATGGCTCGACGCACTCCCCGCCCCGCCCGCCCCCAGCCCCCCAAGGACTGCCCCTGCGGGCTGCCCGCGCCGTACGCCGAGTGCTGCGGCCGCTACCACGCCGGGCAGGCGGCGCCCACCGCCGAAGCGCTGATGCGCTCCCGCTTCAGCGCCTTCGCGGTGCACGACGAGCCGTATCTGCTGCGCACCTGGCACCCCGACCACCGGCCCGCCGGCGTCGACTTCGACCCGGGGATGCGCTGGACCCGTCTGGAGATCCTGGACACCAAGGACGGCAGCGCCTTCCACACCACCGGCGAGGTCGCCTTCCGCGCCCACTACACCGAGGGCGGCGGCGAGGGCTCGCTGCACGAGCGGAGCCGCTTCGTCCGGCACGAGGGCGCCTGGGTGTATCTGGACGCGGTGTTCACGGGCTGAACCGGATCGGCGCTCTCGGCGTCCTTCCCCATGTATGCGGTCGTAATTGTCCGGATCAGGGGGAAAAATGTCCGACATCGCCGGGGACGAACTCGTCCCGTACACCGACCGGTTACCGATTCCCGAGGTGCTGCGGCCCGCGAAGGCCGATGTGCGCCGTGAGACCGAGATCGCCGTCCGCCCCACCTGGGTGCGGCTGCACAGCCAGCTGCCGCCCACCTTGATGTGGGGCTACAACGGCACGGTGCCCGGCCCCACCATCGAGGTGCGGCGCGGCCTGCGCGTGCGCATCGCCTGGACCAACCGGGTGCCGCGCGGCAGCGAGTACCCGGTCACCGCCGTCGAGGTGCCGCTGCGCCCGCAGGGCACCCCGCCCGCCACCACCGAGGCAGGCCGCGGGGGCGTCGGGGCCAGTGCGGACGTGGCCGCGCTGCCCGCCTGGACCGTCACACACCTGCACGGCGCCCAGACCGGCGGCGGCAACGACGGCTGGGCAGACAACGCGGTGGGGGAGGGCGACGCCCAGCTCTCCGAGTACCCGAACGACCACCAGGCCGTGCAGTGGTGGTACCACGACCACGCCATGAACATCACCCGGTTCAACGTGTACGCCGGGCTGGTCGGCACATATCTGGTGCGCGACGACGAGGAGGACGCCCTGCGACTGCCGTGCGGGGAGCGGGAGATGCCGCTGATCCTCGCCGACCGCAACCTCGACACCGACGAGGACGGGCGCCTCAACGGGCGGCTGCTGCACAAGACGATCGTCGTCGACCCGAAGAACGCCGAGACGGGCCGGCCGGTCTCGGCCCCCTTCACCGGCCCGTTCACCACGGTCAACGGGGTCATCTGGCCGTACCTCGACACCGACGCCGCCTGGTACCGCTTCCGGCTCGTCAACGCCTCCAACGCGCGCATCTACGACCTGGTGCTCCTCGACGAGGAGGACAACCCGGTGCCCGGCGTGCTCCACCAGATCGGCAGCGACGGCGGACTGCTGCCCGCCCCGGTGACGGTCGGCTTCGACGCGGCGCTGCCGGTGCTGACCGTGGCACCCGCCGAGCGCATGGACCTGCTCGTCGACTTCCGCGAGCTGGCCGGCCGCAGCCTGCGCCTGGTCAACAAGGGAGCGGGAAAGCCCGCAGGGGTGCCCGACCCGGTGAACAACGTCCGCTATCCCCAGGTGATGGAGTTCCGGGTACGCGAGTGCCCCGAGCCCGACGCCTTCGTCCTGCCGCAGGTGCTCTCCGGCTCCTTCCGGCGGTACGAGCACGCGCGGCTGCACCACGGCCACCGGCTGGTCGTGCTCACCCCGCCCGGCACCGTCGGGGGCGGCGGCCACCCGGAGATCTGGGAGATGGCCGAGGTCGCCGAAGGCCCGACCGGTCCGGCGGAGGGGGTGATCCGGCTCCAGGGCGCCGACGGCACGGTGAAGACGTACCGGCGGATCTCCCGCACCTTCAACGACGGCCTCGGGTTCACCGTCGCCGAGGGCACCTTCGAGCAGTGGAGCTTCCTCAACCTCGGCGGTCCGGTCCACCCGATGCACATCCACCTCGCCGACTTCCAGCTGATGGGCCGTGACGCGTACACCGTGGACGGCTTCGACGCGAAGCTGGGCGGCACCCGCGAGCCGGTGGCCTACGACGCGGGCCGGCCGGTCCCGCTCGCGCCCAACGAGCGCGGCTTGAAGGACGTCTTCCGGGTCCCGGCGGGGCAGCTGGTGCGGGTGCTCGGCCGCTTCGACGGGGCGTACGGGCGGTTCATGTACCACTGCCATCTGCTGGAGCACGAGGACATGGGCATGATGCGGCCGTTCGTGGTGGCTCCGCCGGAGGCGCTCACGTTCGACCACGCGGGCGGGCACGGCGGCCACGACGGCCACGGGGGACGTTCGGGCTGAGGCACGGGGGCTCCTCGGGTCGGGGTAGGGGCGCGGCCGGGTCAGGACCGGGTCGCACCCACCGTCTCGCGGTCGGCCGGGGGCAGACCGTTGGCCAGGTCCTCGGCGAGCAGCCGCTTGGCGATGGCGTCGGCGGCGGCCCGCAGCTCCGCGCTGCGCGGCCGGCCCCGGTCCCGCTCCAGCTGCTCGTTGAGCCAGTCCGACCAGGACGCGCTGATCGCGCCGACCTCGCGCCGCCCGCCCTCGGTGAGCGAGAAGTAGGTGCCCTCGCGGGTGAGGAACCCTTCGTCGACCATCCGCTGGAAGACCGGCACCAGCACCTCCGGCGGCACATGCCGACGGGCCGCGATCAGGCCGAGGCTCGCGTGCCCGACCATCCTGGTGAACAGCTCGACCTGCATCACCGCCCAGGCGCCCGCCATGTCGAGGCGGGAGTCGGAGCGGGTCACGATGTGGCGCGCGGTGTCGATGCCCGTACTGCGGACGATCTTGCCGACCGACAGCTCCAGGAGTTTCTGCGAGTCGCCGGTCGACGGCTGCGCGAAGCCCTCGCCCATGTCGGTCGAGGAGGAGCGGGCGGTGTCGCGCAGCTCGACCTGCTTGAGGAACAGCGCCACCACGAACCCGACGGCCGCCACCGGCACGGTCCACAGGAACACGGTGTGCAGCGAGTCCGCGTACGCCTGGACGATCGGCTCGGCCGTGGCCGAGGGCAGCGACTTGAGGCCCTCGGGGGACTGCGCGGCCCTCGCGAGCGCTGCCGGGTCCGCCCCGCCCGCCTTCGCCGCCGCCGCGATCCCGTCCGACAGGTTCGGCTTGAGGGTGTTGGTGTAGATGGTGCCGAAGACCGCGGTACCGAACGAGCTGCCCAGCGTACGGAAGAAGGTCACGCCCGATGTCGCGGTGCCGAGGTCGGCGTAGTCGACGGTGTTCTGCACGGCGATCGTCAGGACCTGCATGCACAGTCCGATGCCGAGGCCGAACACGAACATGTACAGCGACTCCAGCCAGGCGCCGCTGTCCGGTCCCATCAGCGAGAGCAGATAGAGCCCCACGCCCATCACCAGGGAGCCCACGATGGGGAAGATCCGGTACTGGCCGGTCTTGCTGACCACGTTGCCGCTGAAGATCGACGCGATCAGCAGCCCGACCACCATCGGCAGGGTGCGCACGCCCGAGACGGTCGCGGAGTCGCCGTCCACGTACTGGAGGTAGGTCGGCAGGAACGTCATCGCGCCCAGCATCGCGAAGCCCACGATGAAGCTGAGGACCGAGCAGACCGTGAAGACGGGGTTGCGGAACAGCCGCATCGGCAGCATCGGCTCGACGGCCCGGGTCTCCACCCAGCAGAACAGGGCCAGCGAGGCCACACCGCCCGCGAAGAGCGCGAGGATGGTGGGCGAGGTCCAGGCGTACTCGTTGCCGCCCCAGCTCGTCGCCAGGATCAGGGCGCTCGCCCCGGCCGCGACCAGGCCGATGCCGAGGTAGTCGATCACCGGCTTGGCGACCGACCGGATCGAGGGGATGTTGCGGGCGGCGGCGATGACCACCAGGACCGCGATGGGGACGTTCACATAGAACGCCCAGCGCCAGCTCAGATGGTCCGTGAACAGCCCGCCGAGCAGCGGCCCGATGACGGTGGACACGCCGAACACCGCGCCGATCGCGCCCTGGTACTTGCCGCGCTCGCGCAGCGGGATCACATCCGCGATCAGCGCCATCGCGGTGACCATCAGACCGCCCGCGCCGATGCCCTGGAGCGCCCGCCAGGCGATGAGCAGCGACATGTTGGTCGCGAGGCCGCACAGGAACGAGCCGGTGATGAAGACGACCGCCGAGACCTGGAAGACCACCTTGCGGCCGAAGAGGTCGCCGAACTTGCCGACCAGCGCGGTCGCGACGGTCTCCGCGAGCAGGTACGAGGTGACCACCCAGGACATGTGCGCGGCGCCGCCGAGGTCCGAGACGATCGTCGGCAGCGCGGTGCCCACGATCGTCTGGTCCAGCGCGGCCAGCAGCATCCCGAGCATGATCGTGCCGAAGACGATGTTCCGCCGGCGGACGTCCAGCACGGGCGGCGCGGTCGGTGCCGAAGGTGCGGTGTCGCTGGCAGTGGTCACACTGGCACCCTCACACCACCGCAGGTGGGGCGCATGCCCTGTAGGCCGTGCGGGTGAGCCCGCGGGCGGCCTCGCGGCGGTTCAGCCGGGCGGCGCCGCGCGGGCTCCGTCCGGCTCGCACGGGTACCGGCGCGCCCGTGCGCCGCAGCCCCGGCAGCGCCGGGACCGACGCGAGGAAGACCAGGGTGGTCGGGACGAAGGGCCAGGTGAAGGGACGGCTGGCGGCCGGGGGCAGAAGCGCGGGGGCGCGGGCCAGGCCGGGGCAAGAGGTGCGCTCCGGTCGGAACCTCCCACCCTCACCCGCCCGGCTCGGCGGATCCGGTGGGATTGATTTCTCGTTACGCGACGGTAGGTTGACGTCCCAGTAATTTCTCCGCACCACCCGCAAGTGCTCCGTACCACTCCGCCCTGAGCCGCGCAGAGGAGTCGACGCATGGGCGTACGGAAGGATCTGAGGACGGCCGTGCGCCGTGGTGGTCTCACCGGGCGCGCCCGGGCCCCTGAAGGCCAAGCGGCGGGCGGTGGCCGCCGCGTACGCCCACGAGATCGGGGAGCCGTACGGGCAGCGGTGACCGAGCAGGCGGGCGTGATCGCTTTCCGACTCCGACAGCCCGGCAGCGATTGCAATATGACGGCGCGTCAGATATGACGGAACGTCAGAGAAGGTGGGGAGCCCATGGGGAAGCCGGGACGGCCGATGAGGGCGCGGCGGGGCGCCAGGTCCTGTCGTCGGACTGGCGCCTGCCCCGCGACGCCTGGTAGGCGCGCTCGCCGCGTTGTCGGATCGCCCGAGTACGTCCAGCACACGGGCGATCCTCCGCCGTGCGATCGCACGCACCGGACGCCGCGGGGCCCGCCCTCCGGGCGGGCGGCGCCAGTTCGACGACAGGACCTAGGCGCCCTGGCAGGCGCTCCCCACGATCGGTAAGGTCGGCCCCGGCCGGGCGGCAGCCGGCCGCACCGCCCCGCAACGCACCACGCTCGCCCCGGTCCTCCCCGTCGGGCGGCGCCGTCGAGAGTCCCCGCCCCACCGTGCGACCCTGCGCCACCGCAAGTCCCGGCAGCGGTACGAGTCACGGCACCAGCGCAAGTCCCCGTATCAGCGCACCTCCGGCAGTGGTACGAGCTCCACCGGCGTCCCGGCGCCGCCGGACGGCCCGCCCCCCCGGCCGTCCGGCGGGCCCGCCGCCCCCGAGCCCCCGGCGCTCACCGCTGCCGTCACCCCCCTCGCAGCTCCATCGGTCTGATTCGGAGTGTTCATGACGCCCGTAGCGCCGAACCCTGAACTTGTCATCGGATTGAGCCCGTTAGGCCTGCCCGACCCGCGTCCGGTCGCCGCGGTCCGCCGGGCCGGCGGACTCGGAGTGCTGGATCTCGGGGCGGGCGACCGCCGCGCCAGGGAGGCGCTCGCACGCGTACGGAGCTGGACGGCGGGCGCGTTCGCCGTCCGGGTCGGGCCGTCCTGCGCGCTGACGCCAGAGGAGGTGGCCGAGGAGTGCGGCGGCGCCCTTCCGTCCGTGCTGCTGCTCGCCGCCGACGCGGACTGGAAAATCAGCCAACTGGCCGCCAAATGCCGGGTGTTGGCGGAAGTTGGAGACCGGGAGGAGGCTCGCCGGGCCGCGGCGGACGGCGCGTACGGGCTCGTGGCGCGCGGCAGCGAGTGCGGCGGCCGCAGTGGCGAGCTGAGCACGTTCGTCCTCCTCCAGGCGCTGCTCGCCGACCCGGCGTACGACCTGCCCGTGTGGGCCTGCGGGGGCATCGGTCCCCGTACGGCGGCGGCGGCCGTGGCCGGCGGCGCTGCCGGGGTCGTCCTCGACACCCAGCTGGCCCTGCTCGCCGAGTCCGGGATCGCGGACGAGGCGGCGGCCGCACTGCGCACGACGGACGGGTCCGGGACGAGCGTCGTCGGCGGCGTCCGGGCGCTGCGGAACGCGCGCACGGGCCTCCGACTCCCCGTCGGCCAGGACGGGTTCCTCGCCGCCCGGTTCGCCGAACGGTGGGGCACCGTGGCCGGTGCCGTGCGCGGGGTGCGCGAGGCCATTCTGGCCGCCGTGGGCGACCCGGCCGTGGCGCGGACCCTGGCGGCGGGCTCCACGATGGCGGACGCGCTCGGCACCCGTCTGCCGGTCGTGCAGGGCCCGATGACGCGGGTCAGCGACCGGGCGGGCTTCGCGGCGGCCGTGGCGCGCGAAGGGGCGCTGCCGATGCTGGCGCTCGCCCTGTCCGACGGCGAGCAGAGCCGCGCCCTCCTCGAACGGACCCGCGACGAACTGGGCGAACGGCCCTGGGGTGTGGGCATCCTCGGCTTCACGGACAGCCGGATCAGAGCGGAACAGCTGGCGGCCGTACGGGCGGTCCGGCCCACGCACGCGATCATCGCCGGGGGACGCCCCTCCCAGGCGGCCGACCTGGAGGCGGCCGGGATCAAGACGTTCCTGCACGTGCCGTCGGCCACGCTGCTCACCCAGTTCATTGACATGGGCATGCGTAGGTTTGTCTTCGAAGGCGCCGAATGCGGCGGACATGTCGGACCGCGCAACAGCTTTCCGCTCTGGGAAGCACAGCTGGCGGTGGTCGAGGAGTACGTGGCCCGCGCGCCCGGTACCGCGGGCGACTTCCAGGTGCTGCTCGCGGGCGGCATCCACGACGAGCGCTCCTCGGCCATGGCCGCCGCGCTCACCGCCCCGCTCGCCGCGCGCGGGGTCGCGGTCGGCGTCCTGATGGGCACCGCGTACCTCTTCACGGCCGAGGCGGTCGAATGCGGCGCGATCCAGCCGGTGTTCCAGCGCCAGGTGATCGCCGCCGGGGCCACCGCGCTCCTGGAGAGCGCCCCGGGCCACGCCACCCGCTGCGTCACCAGCCCGTACACCGCCGACTACGCGGCCGCCCGCGCGCGCCTGCACGCCGACGGCACCCCCGGCCGCCAGGCGTGGGAGGAGCTGGAGCGGCTGAACATCGGGCGGCTGCGGATCGCCAGCAAGGGAGTGGAGCGGGAGGGCGGCGAGCTGCGGCCCGTCTCCGAGCAACGCCAGCTGGACGCCGGGATGTTCATGGCCGGGGAGGTGGCCGTGCTGCGCTCGGCGGCCACGACCGTCGGCGCGCTGCACGACGCCGTGAGCCGGGGCGCCGCCGCCTTCGCCGGGCGGCGCGCGGCCGAGCTGGGCGAAGCCACCGGCACGGCCGAGGGCGTCGTCGAGGAGCCCGCCGCGCAGCCGCTCGACATCGCTGTCGTGGGCATGGCCTGCATGTTTCCGCAGGCCCCCGATCTGGCGACGTACTGGGCGAACGTCGTCGGCGGCGTCGACGCGGTCACCGAAGTCCCCGCCGACCGCTGGGACCCGGAGATCTACCACGACGCCACGGGGGAGCGCGCCGGTACGACCGCGTCGCGGTGGGGAGGCTTCCTGCCGCCGATCCCCTTCGACCCGTTCGCGTACGGCATCCCGCCCGCCTCGCTCGGCAGCATCGAACCCGTACAGCTGCTCGCCCTCGAAGCGGCCCGGCGGGCGCTGGAGGACGCCGGGTACGGCGACCGGCCCTTCGACCGCTCCCGTACGTCCGTGGTCTTCGGGGCCGAGTCCGGCAGCGACCTGTCCGGCGCGACCACCCTGCGCACGGTCCTGCCCGCCTATCTGGGGGAGATACCGGCCGCCGTCGAGGAGCAGTTGCCGACGCTCACCGAGGACTCCTTCCCCGGCATGCTCGCCAATGTCATCGCGGGCCGGATCGCCAACCGCCTCGACCTCGGCGGCGCCAACTACACGGTCGACGCGGCCTGCGCCTCCTCGCTCGCCGCGCTCGACGTGGCCTGCAAGGAACTTGCCTCCGGAACCAGCGAGTTGGTGCTCTGCGGCGGCGCCGATCTGCACAACGGGATCAACGACTACCTGCTGTTCTCGTCGGTGCGCGCCCTCTCCCCGACCGGTCGCTCCCGTACGTTCGACGCCTCCGCCGACGGCACCGTGCTCGGCGAGGGCGTGGCCTGCGTCGCGCTGAAGCGCCTGGCCGACGCCGAACGGGACGGCGACCGCGTCTACGCCGTGGTCAAGGGCATCGGCAGCGCCAGCGACGGCCGCTCCCTCGGGCTCACCGCGCCCCGGCCCGAGGGCCAGCGGGCCGCGCTGGAACGGGCGTACCGGGCGGCCGGGGTGTCGCCCGCCCGGGTCGGCCTGGTCGAGGCGCACGGCACCGGGACCGTGGTCGGCGACCGCACCGAACTGGCCACGCTGACCGCCGTGTTCACCGAGTCGGGCGCGGCGCCGGGCGGCTGCGCCCTCGGCTCGGTCAAGTCCCAGCTGGGCCACACCAAGTGCGCGGCGGGCCTGGCGGGCCTGATCAAGGCGGCGATGGCCCTGCACACCGGCATCACCCCGCCCACGCTCCACCTCAAGCAGCCGAACGCGGCCTGGGACGCCGCGACCAGCCCCTTCGCCTTCCACGCCGAGGCCCGGCCGTGGGCGGCACCGGTGGCCGAACGGATCGCCGGGGTCAGCGCGTTCGGCTTCGGCGGCACCAACTTCCACGCGGTGCTCCGCGCCCACGACGCGGACGCGCCACCGGCCCAGGGGTACGAGGCATGGCCCGCCGAACTGTTCCTGTTCCGGGGCGCCGACACGGCGGCGGCCGGACGGGAGGCGCGGTGGCTGCTGGGCGCGCTGGGTGAGCCGGGTGAGCCGGGCACGGGCCTGCGGCTGCGGGACGCGGCGCTGGTGGCGTCCCGGCGCGCCGAAACCCGCCCGGGACCGGTGCGGATCGCGGTCGTCGCGGAGAGCGTGGACGAGCTGCGCGGGCTCCTGCGGAAGGCGGGGGCCGGGGAGCGGGGGCGGGGGGTGTATCTGGCCGACGGGTCCGGGACGGACGGGCCCGAGTCGGGCGGCCTCTCCGGTGCGCCCGGGACGGACGCACTCGGGACGGACGCACTCGGGACGGACGCACTCGGGACGGACGGGCCCGGGACGGACGGGCCCGGGACGGACGGGCCCGGGACGGACGGGCCCGGGACGGACGGGCCCGGGACGGACGGGCCCGGGACGGACGGGTCCGAGTCGGGCGGCCTCTCCGGCGCACTGGGGACGGACGCACTCGGGACGGACGCGCCCGCGACGGACGAGCCCGGGGACAGCGCCCTCGGAGCCGACCCCAAGGTCGCCTTCCTCTTCCCCGGGCAGGGCAGCCAGCGGCCCGGCATGCTCGCCGAGCTCCTCGTCGCGTTCCCGGAGGCCGCGCAACTGGTGCGGCAGGGCGGGGCGTACGCCCATGCGCTCTATCCGCCGAAGGCCTTCGGCCCGGGTGCGGCCGACCGCCAGCAGGAGGCGCTGAAGGACACGCGGATGGCTCAACCAGCCCTGGGAATAGTCGGGCTGACGGCGAGTCACGTGTTGGAACGGGTAGGCGTAAGGCCCGACATGGCGGGCGGGCACTCCTACGGGGAACTCGTGGCCCTGGCGGCCGCCGGAGCCCTGACCCCGGACGCGCTGCTCGATCTGAGCGCCCGCCGGGCCGAGTCGATCCTGGATTCGCTCGGGGAGGACCACGGCGCCATGGCGGCGGTCACGGCCGCCCCCGCCGACGTGGAGCGCGTCCTCACCGAGGCGGGGCTGAGAGACCGGGTCGTCGCCGCCAACCGCAACGGCCCCCGGCAGACCATCGTCTCCGGCCCCACCGCCCTGGTGGACGAGGCGATGGACCACCTCCGGGGCGCGGGACACCACGTACGGCGCATCCCGGTCGCCTGCGCCTTCCACAGTCCGCTGGTCGCCGGTGCGGGCGAACGGTTCGCCCCGGTCCTGGCCCGGCACACGGTCAGGGCGCCGGAGTTCCCGGTCTGGGCCAACCGGACGGCCGCCGTCTATCCGGCCCGGCCCGATGGCGTACGCGCCGAACTGGCCGCGCAGATCGGATCCCCGGTGCGGTTCGCCGAGCAGGTCGAGGCGATGTACGCGGCGGGGGCGAGGGTCTTCGTCGAGGCGGGCCCCGGCACGGTGCTCACCGGCCTCGTCGGTCAGATCCTGGGCGACCGCCCGCACCTGGCGGTCGCCTGCGAGCCCCGCCCCGGCGCCGGGCTGCGCGGCCTGCTGGAGTCGCTGGCGCGGCTCGCGGTCGCGGGTGTGCCGGTACGCGCCGGGCGGCTCCTCCAGGGCCGGGGCGCGGTGACGGCGCGGCCGGAGCCGCCCGGCTGGACCGTGGACGGCCAACTGGTCCGCACCCGCTCCGGCGACCTGCTGCCCGGAGCCCTGCAACCGGCCCGACGGGTCAGTCTGGAGACGAGCACGGTGACGCGCGACAGCGATGCCCAGCATGACCTCATCGCCGACTTCCTGCGTACGACGCGCGAGCTGGTCGCGGCCCAACGGGACGTCCTGCTCACGCACTTGGGGGCGACGGGCGCGGCCGCCTCCCCGCCGCCGGTCCCTCCTCGTACGGAGGCCGCTCCGCAGGCCGTGCCCGCGGCCGTGTCCGAGGAGGCCCCGCCCGCCGAGGCCCCGCGCCCGGTCGTGGTGGACATCGAGCAGGCCGTGCTCACCGTCATCAGCGAACGCACCGGCTATCCGGCCGACATGATCGAACCCGATCTGGACCTCGAAGCGGATCTGAGCATCGACTCCATCAAGCGCACCGAGATCGTGGGTGAGCTGGCCCGCCACCTCGCGGGGACCCGTACCTTCGACGACGCGGAGATGGAGGAGCTGTCGCGGGCCAGGACGGTCGCCGCGATCACGGCGTGGATCACCGGGCACGAGACTCCGGCCGAGCCGAAGCCCATGCCCGAGCAGCCCGCGCTCGGCGAACCCGAACCGGTCCACGGCGTCGCCCCGCACCGCTTCCTCCTTGAAAAGACGCCCCTCGAACTGCCGCCCACCCCGCCGGACGCCTCTCTCCACGGCAGGCGCTTCGCCCTGCTCGGGGGCGGTGCCACCGCCGAGGAGCTCGCGGCCCGGCTGGTGGACAGGGGCGCGGAGGCTCTCTCGTACGACACCGACCGGCGGCTCGACCCGGCCGACGGCCCCCTCGACGGGGTCTTCCATCTGGGGGCCGTCGCCCCCGCGGCCCCGGCCGACGGCGGCGGGGCGCTGCTCCCCGGGGCCTTCGAGGTCTTCCGGGCCGCCCTGCGCCTCGGACCCCGGTGGCTGATCTGCGGCAGGACCGCGCCCGGCGCCGGAGAGGACGCGGGGGCGGGCCTGCACGGGCTGTTCCGGACCATCGGGCGGGAGTACGATGACGTCGCCTCCCGTGTCGTCGACCTCGACCCGGCGGCCCCGGCCGGGCAGCGGGCCGACTTCCTGCTGGCCGAGCTGTACGCCGAGGACCGCGCCCCCGTCGTCGTACGCACCGCCGCCGGGCGGTACGGGCACGCGCTCGTGGAGCGCGGCCTCGGCGCTCTGGCGCGGACCGGGGCCGGGCCCGCCGGGGACGGGGCCGCCGAAGCGGCGGCGCTCGGGCTCGACCGGGACTCCGTCGTCGTGCTCGCCGGCGGCGCGCGCGGGATCACCGCCGACTTCGCCCTGGCGCTCGCGGCGGCCTCCCACTGCCGGATCGAGCTCCTCGGCCGGACCCCGCTGCCCGCCGCACCCGAGGACCCGGAGCTCGCGGGCGCCGGCGACGCGGCCGCGCTGCGGGCGGTGTTCGCCGCCCGGGGCGACCTGGCCCCCGCCGCCATCGAGCGCGAGGTCAGGAACGTCCTCGCGGGCCGTGAAGTCGCCCACACCCTGGACCGGCTGGGGCGGCTCGGCAGCCCCGCCGCGTACCGCGTCGCCGACATGTGCGACGGCGGGGCCGTGGCCCAGGCGGTCAAGGAGATCCAGGCGGAGCAGGGGCGCATCGACGTGGTGGTGTACGCGGCGGGCGTGATCGAGGACCGGCTCATCGAGGAGAAGGACCCCGAGTCGTTCCGACGGGTGTACGCGACGAAGGTGGACGGCGCCCGCGCTCTGCTCGACGCCGCCTCCCAGCTCCCCCACGGCCCCCGGACGGCCGTGCTGTTCGGCAGCGTCTCCGCCGTACTCGGCAACCAGGGACAGTGCGACTACGCCGCCGCCAACGACGCGCTCGCGGGCCTGGGCGAGCGGTGGGCGCGGCGCACCGGGCGGCGGGCGCTGACCGTGCACTGGGGGCCGTGGGCGCCGTCCGCAGTGCACGGCGGCATGGTCACCCCGCACCTCGCCCGCGAGTACGCCCGGCGCGGTGTGGCCCTCATCGACCGCGAGGAGGGGGCGCTCGCCCTGCTGCGGGAGCTGGCCTGGGGCGACGAGTCGGCCACGTCCGTCGTCTACACGGCATCGGGCTGGTGAGATGGCCGACGACAGGCAAACCGTGGGGGAGCGTCAAGTCCCCGTCGCCATCGTCGGCATGGCCGTCCTGCTGCCCGGCGCCAAGGACCTGGACGCGTACTGGCGCAACCTCGTCGACGGTGTGGACGCCGTACGGGAGGTGCCCGAGGGGCGTTGGGACCCGGTCTACTACCGGCCCGGCGACCCCGGCGGCGCCGCCGACCGGATCTACTGCCGGCGCGGCGGCTTCGTGGACGGCCTCGCCGAGATCGACGCCGCCCGCTTCGGCATCATGCCGAGCTCGGTCGCGGGCACCGAGCCCGACCAGCTCATCGCGCTCTCGGTCGCGGCCCGGGCGATCGCGGACGCGGGCGGCGAGGAGCGGCTGCCCGAGCGCGGCCGGGTCGGGGTGGTCCTGGGCCGGGGCGGCTACCTCAACCCGGGCCTCGTCCGACTCGACCAACGGGTGCGCACGGCACACCAGTTGACGCACACCCTGGGCGAGCTGCTGCCCCACCTCGCCCCGGACCAGCTCGACCGGGTACGGGCCGCCTTCACCGAGACGCTGGGGCCCGAGCACCCGGAGTCGGCCATCGGGCTCGTCCCCAACCTGGCGGCGTCCCGCATCGCCAACCGCCTGGACCTGCGGGGCCCGGCGTACACGGTGGACGCGGCCTGCGCGTCCTCGCTGATCGCGGTCGACCAGGCGATCGGCGAACTGGCCTCGGGCCGCTGCGACCTGATGCTCGCGGGCGGCGTCCACCACTGCCACGACATCACGCTGTGGAGCGTCTTCGCCCAGCTGCGCGCCCTCTCGCCGAGCCAGCGCAGCCGCCCCTTCCACGCGGCGGCCGACGGCATCCTCATCGGCGAGGGCACCGGTGTCGTCGCCCTCAAGCGCCTCGCGGACGCCGAACGCGACGGCGACCGTGTGTACGCGGTGATCCGTGGCACCGGCGTCGCGGGCGACGGCCGCGCCGCCGCTCTGATGAACCCCGACCCGGGCGGCCAGACCCGAGCGGTCCGGCAGGCCTGGCGAGCGGCGGGCCTCGACCCGCGCGGCCCCGGCTCCCTCGGCCTCCTCGAAGCGCACGGCACCGGCACCCCGGCGGGCGACGCGGCCGAACTGGCCACACTGGCCGAGGTGTTCGGGCCTGGCGCGGACGGCGCGCCCGCGCCCGTCATCGGCTCGGTGAAGTCGATGATCGGCCACTGCATGCCCGCGGCGGGCGTCGCCGGACTGGTGAAGGCGGCCCTCGCCGTGCACCACGCGACCCTGCTGCCGACCCTGCACTGCGACGATCCGCACCCCGCCCTCGCCCGCACCCGGTTCCGCCCGGCGGCGGTCGCCCGCCCGTGGGAGGGGCCGCTGCGCCGGGCCGCCGTCAACGCGTTCGGGTTCGGCGGGATCAACGCCCATGTGGTCCTTGAGCAGGCACCGGGAGCCGTGCCCGCCCCACGCCGGGCGGCCGTGCGCGAACCGGAGCGGGTGCTGCGCCTGACGGCCGCCACGGCGGAGGACCTGGCGCGGCTCCTGGACGCGGACGACGCGACGGTACGGGAGCGGGGCGCCGCCCCGTGTCCGCAGGACACCCCGGACATCCCCGCCGCCCGGCTCGGCATCGTCGATCCGATCGCCAAGCGGCTGGCGCTCGCCCGTCGTGCGGTGGCCCAGGGCCGCTCGTGGCGCGGCCGCAGCGACGTGTGGTTCGCCCCGCGTCCGCTGCTGGGGAAGGCGGGCGGGGGCAAGGTGGCGTTCGTCTTCCCCGGTCTGGAGGCCGAGTTCGCGCCCCGGGTGGACGAGGTGGCCGAGCACTACGGGCTGCGGCTGCCGGGCCGTGCGTACACCGAGGCGACCGACGTCGCCCGGCACGGGCTCGGCGTCCTCCGCGTCGGCCGGGTCCTCGACGAGGCCCTGCGCGCGCTCGGCGTCCGGCCCGACGGGGTCGCCGGACACAGCGTCGGGGAGTGGACGGCGATGATCGCGGGCGGCATGTTCGCGGCCGGCAAGGCCGATGACTTCTTCGCCTCCTTCGACCCCGACTCGCTCCGGGTGCCGGGCCTGGCGTTCGCGGCGATCGGCGCCCCGGCGGCCCGGGTGACCGAGGCGCTCACCGACTGGCCCGATCTCGTCCTCTCGCACGACAACTCGCCCGGCCAGTCGATGGTGTGCGGCCCGGAGCAGCCGGTCGAGGAGTTCGCGGCGAAGCTCCGGGCCGAGCGCGTGATCTGCCAGGTGCTCCCGTTCCGCTCCGGCTTCCACACGCCGATGCTCGCCCCGTATCTGGGCCCCATGAAGAGGGGCGTGGACGCGGCGGAGATCCTTCCGCAGCGCGTCCCTGTCTGGTCCGGCACCACGGCGGCGCCGTTCCCGGCCGACCCCGGCGAGGTCCGCGCCCTGTTCGTCCGCCACCTCCTGGAGCCGGTACGGTTCCGGCCGCTCGTCGACGCCATGTACGCGGCGGGCTTCCGGGCCTTCGTCCAGGTGGGCACGGGCCGACTGACCTCGCTGATCGACGACACCCTCAAGACCCGCGACCACCTCACGCTGTCCGCCAACTCGCCCCGGCGCGGCGGCCTCGCGCAGTTGCTGCGGGTGGAGACGGGGCTGTGGGCGGAGGGGTACGCGCTCTCACCCGCCCGGCCGGACGGGCCGCGCTCCTCCGCCGCCCCGATCCCCCTCGACCTCGGAGCCGCGCTGGTCCCCCTCGACCCCCACCGCCTGGACGAGTTACGTGCCGAGCTGAGCCCCCGTACCGGGGGAAGGGCCGAACACCCGGGATCCACAGGCATGTTGGGAGACACGCTCACCCGCCGCCACCCCGTCGCCGCCGAGCTCGACGCGCTGATGCGGGAGACGGCGGACAGCGTGAAGGCCGTACTGGAGGCGGCGACGGCCCCGCCGAGGCCGACCACCGGCACACCGGCCGCACCGCAGAGAGCGCCCGCACCTGAAACGGCCGCCCCGCCCCCTGAGCACCGCACTCAACTCCGCGTCTCCACCGCCGACATGCCCTACCTCCTCGACCACTGCTTCTTCCCGCAGCGGCCCGGCTGGCCCGATCCCGCCGACCGGCATCCGGTCGTCCCCGCCACCACCGTCCTGCACCATCTGATGGCCGCCGCCGAACGGGCCGTGCCCGGGCAGCGGGCCGTCGCCGTCCATGACGTGCGGCTGGAGAAGTGGGTCAACGCCATCCCGGCCGTGGACGTGACGATCACCGCCCGGCCGGACGGTCCCGGACGGTGGGCCGTCGCGTTCGGGCCGTACGCCCGCGCGAGCGTCCACCTGGCCCCCGCCTACCCGGCCCCGCCGCCCGCGCCACCGCTGGACGCGGCCGACGAGCGCCCGCCCGGCATCGCGGCGGCCCAGCTGTACGAGGACCGGTGGATGTTCCACGGACCCGCCTTCCAGGGCGTCACCGCGCTGCGAGGGCTCGGGCCCGGCCACGTCCGGGGCACGATCACCACGCCGTCCGCGCCGGGCGCGCTCCTCGACAACGTGGGCCAACTCCTCGGCTACTGGCTGATGTCGACCCACCCCACCCGGACGGTGATCTTCCCCGTCGCCCTGGCGGCGGCCCGCTTCTTCGGGCCGCCCCCGCCCAGCGGGACCCCCGTCGACTGCCACGCCGTCATCACCTCGCTCACCGAGGACACCCTCCTCGCCGACGTCCGGCTCACCCTGCCCGACGGGACGGTGTGGGCGGAGCTCACCGGCTGGCGCGACCGCCGGTTCTCCGGGCTCGACGCACGCAGGTCCGGCGGCTATCCGGAACACCTCGCCCTCGCCGAGGCCCAGCCCGGCGGCTGGTGCCTGCTGCGGGACGTGTGGCCTGACCTGGCCTCCCGCGACCTGCTGATGCGCATGCAGCTGGGCCGGGCCGAGCGCGAGGCGTACGAGACGAAGCCGCCGCGCGGCCGTCGGCAGTGGCTGCTCGGCCGGATCGCAGCCAAGGACGCGGTACGGCGGTGGCTGTGGGAGCGCGGCGAGGGCGCGGTGTTTCCGGCCGAGATCGAGATCGTGAACGAGGAGTCGGGGCGGCCCCGTGCCGTGGGGGTGCACGGCCGTACGCTCCCGGCGCTCGACCTGTCCCTCGCCCACCGGGGCGACCTCGCGGTCGCACTCGTACGCCCGGCCGGGCCCGGCCCGTATCCGTACGACACCGGTGTCGGCATCGACGTCGAAGAGATCACGGACCGCACCCCCGAGACCCGCCGCGTCGCCCTCGGCCCCCGCGAACTCGTCCTCCTGGACCGGCTCGTCACCGGGACCGGGGAGTCCGAGGCCCTGTGGTTCACCCGGTTCTGGGCGGCCAAGGAGGCCGCCGCCAAGGCGGAGGGCACCGGGTTCGGCGGGCGGCCGCACGCCTTCGAAGTGACCGGTGCGGCCCCCGGCTCCCTCACCGTCACCGTCGACGGCCGCCGCCACCACGTCCATTGCACGCTCGTCGACCCCACCCATGTCGTGGCCTGGACCACGTCTGCGACGACCCTCAAGGAGAACACCCAGTGACCACCAGCGAACGGCTGCCCGGCCCCGTCCCGCTCGCCCCGCCGGACGAGGAGCAGGTCCTGGCCGAGATCGCCGGGCTGATCGTGGAGGTGCTCGGGGACTACGCCCCCGACCCCGCCGACATCCGCCCCGACACCCTGTTCGGAGACGACCTGGAGCTGGAGAGCATCGACCTCGTGATGCTCTCCGGGCATCTGGAGGAGCGGTACGGCGAGCGGGTCAACTTCGCCGAGTTCGTCGCCGGTCTGGAGATCGACGCGATCATCGCGCTCACCGTGGGACAGCTCGTCGCGCACGTGGTGCGGTGCCTGGGCGGGACTCCCGGACCAGGAGCCGTCCGATGGTGATGATCCGCGCCAACGGGCTCGGGCTGCACGTCCAGCGGCTGGCCCCCAGGGGCCGGCGCCCGCACGGAACGGCCGTGTTCATCCACGGCGCCTTCATCGACAGCCTCGCCAGCTACTACTTCACCCTCGGCCCGGTCTTCGCCGCCGCCGGATACGAAGCCGTCATGTACGACCTGCGCGGGCACGGCCGCAGCGAACGCCCGCCGTCCGGCTACACGCTGGAGGACTTCGCCGCCGACCTGGACGCGCTGCTCGACGAGCTGGACATCGACGCGCCGGTCCACCTCGTCGGCAACTCCTTCGGCGGCACGGTCGCCCTCGACTACGTGGTGCACCGGCCCGAGCGCGTCGCCACCGTCACCGTGATCGAGTCCGGTCCCGCCAGCCGGACCTGGTCGGACACCATGTCGGCGGCGCTGCGGCACGCCGGGGGCATGGCGGAGGACGACGCGCTGCTGTGGTTCACCGAGCAGTACGGCACGCTCTCCTCGACCCGTACCGGCGACACCCGCCACGACGCCCACATCCGCCGGCTCGGCCAGGCGGCGGGGCGGCTGGTGCGGTCCACCACCATCGCCGAGGACATTCCCGGCGGCCGGGTCCTCACCGACCAGCAGCTCGGCCGGGTGCGCTGCCCGGTGCTGCTGATCAACGGCCAGGAGGGCCTGGTGGCCGCCGAGGCCGCCCGGCTGCGGTCGCTGCTGCCGCGCTGCCGGGTCGCGGTGGTGCCGGGGCAGAAGCA
Source organism: Streptomyces sp. NPDC059994 (assembly GCF_042737755.1). Classification (NCBI taxonomy): domain Bacteria; kingdom Bacillati; phylum Actinomycetota; class Actinomycetes; order Kitasatosporales; family Streptomycetaceae; genus Streptomyces; species Streptomyces sp. NPDC059994. The sequence goes on along the minus strand of NZ_JBHWUR010000025.1, from coordinate 61,166 downwards.
CTCGGTCCTCGTCGAGGCGTCCGACGCCGTCGGGGAGCTGGCCCTGAGCTGGATCCGCGACCACCCCCTGCCCGAGCACACCGCCGCGGCCGGGCCGAGCGAACCGGGCCCGGCCCGGTGAGCCGCTTCCTGTTCGTGGTGCCGCCGCTGACCGGCCACATCAACCCGGCCGCCGCCGTCGCCGCCGAGCTGACCGCCCGGGGCCACGAGGTGGCGTGGGCGGGCCGCCCGGAGGTCGTGGGGCGGCTTGTGGGGGAGCGGCCCCGGGTGTACGAGTGCGCCGGGCCGGACGGCATCGGCGGACGGCCGCCCGACCTGCGCGGAGTGGCGGCGCTGAAGTTCCTGTGGGCCGGCTTCCTCGGCCCGCTCGCCGGGGCGATGGCGCCCGGGGTGGCGGCGGCGGTCGCCGCGTTCCGGCCGGACGTGGTGGTGGCCGACCAGCAGACCGTGGCGGGCGCCCTGGTGGCGGAGCGGCTCGGCGTGCCCTTCGCGACCTCGTCGACCACATCGGCCGAACTCACCGACAGCATGGCCGGAATGCCGGGCGTGCACAGCTGGCTCACCGGGCTGCTCGGCGAGCTGAGGCAGCGCATCGGCGATCCGGCCGCCACCCACGACCCGCGCTTCTCCCCGGCTCTCACCCTCGCCTTCACCACCCCGGAGCTGACCGGCCCGTACACCACACCTCAGACGGATCTGCGCTTCGTCGGGCCGGCGCTGGCCGCCCGGCGCTCCGCCTCCGGGGACTTCCCCTGGCAGTGGCTGGACCTGGCGCCGGGGACGGCGGCGGTCCTGATCACGCTGGGGACGGCCAACACGGATGCGGGCGGCCGCTTCCTCACCGAGAGCGTCGCGGCGGTCCGCGCCCGCACCGGCCGGCTGCGGGCGGTGGTCTGCGACCCCGGAGGGCTGCTCGGGGCGATGCCGCCCGGCCCCGATGTGCTGATCAGGACGGAGCTGCCGCAAGTCGCCCTGCTTGAGCGGATGTCGGCGGTCGTCTGCCACGCGGGGCACAACACCGTCACCGAGGCGCTGTGGCACGGGGTGCCGCTGGTGGTCGCGCCGATCCGGGACGACCAGCCGGTCGTGGCGGCCCAAGTGGTGGGCGCCGGGGCCGGGTTGAGGGTGAAGTTCGCGCGGGCGGGGCGCGAGCAGATCGGCGCGGCCCTGGACGCGGTGGTGACCGAGCCCGGCTACCGGGACGCGGCCCGACGCGTCCGGGACGCGTTCCGCGCCGCCGGCGGCGAGTCGGCCGCCGCCACGCACCTCGAAAAGCTCGCCGCCGCGGCACCCGTCGCAGGACACCCCCGACAGAGCCCGACCGAGAGGGACGCACATGCCCGACAGTGAACGGATCGCCGACCTCCGCCCGTCGTACCAGGACGAGCTGGCCCGTGGCACGGGCCGCTTCTTCCTGCCGGCGCGCACCGACTGCCCGTGGTGCCTGGGCACGGACCTGCGCCGCAAGTTCCGCACCACGGACCTCATCCAGGGCAAACCCGGCGAGTTCGTCCTCGACCAGTGCCGCGGTTGCGGTCACATCTTCCAGAACCCGCGGCTGAGCCAGGAGGGCCTGGACTTCTACTACCGGGACTTCTACGACGGCCTCGGCGCCGAGACCACCGCGAAGATGTTCGAGGGCAACGGCAGCAAGAAGCGGTTCCGCCGCAGCGCCCGGGCGCTGCGGCGCGTCGCCCTGCCCGGCCGGTGGCTGGACGTCGGCACCTCGCTCGGCCACTTCTGCGCCACCGCCAAAGAAGTGCTGCCCGACACCGGGTTCGACGGTCTCGACATGGGCGAGGGTGTCGAACTCGCGGCCAAGGAGGGCCGGATCGAGGAGGCCTACCGGGGCCTTTTCGTGGACGTCGCCGACGAGATGGCGGGCCGCTACGACGCGGTCAGCATGTTCCACTACCTGGAGCACACCCTCGACCCGCACCGCGAACTCGCCGCCGCGCATACGGCGTTGGCCCCCGGCGGCCATCTGCTGATCGAGGTCCCCGATCCCGAGTCGCTGTCGGGGCGGCTGCTCGGCCGGCTCTGGCTGCCCTGGTTCCAGCCCCAGCACCTGAACCTCGTCCCGATGGGCAATCTGTGCCGGCGGCTGCGCGACCTCGGCTTCACCGTCGTGGTGGCCGAGCGGCGCGACGCCCACATCCCCGCCGACCTGGTGTGCGCCACCTGGTTCCTCTTCGACCGGCTGCTGCCGCGCGACGACGCGCCCTGGCGGGCCCGCCGCCCCGGCCGCGCCGCACGGGCCGTCCGGTTCGCGCTGGTGTGGGCGGCCGTGCCGGTGCTGATCGCGGTGTACGGACTCGACCAGCTGCTCAACCCGCTGGTGCGGCGGACCCGGTTCTCCAACGCGTACCGGGTGATCGCCCGCCGCGACGGGTGAGCGCGCCGGTCACCCGCCCGACAGCACCTCCGCCAGGTCGTAGCGGACCGGTTCCTCCAGCTGGGTGTACGTACAGCTGCCGGCGGACCGGTCCGGGCGCCAGCGGCGGAACTGGGCGGTGTGCCGGAAGCGGTCGCCCTCCATGTGGTCGTAGGCCACCTCGCACACCCGCTCCGGCCGCAGCGCCACCCACGACAGGTCCTTCTTGCCCGTCCAGCGGCTCTGCGCGCCCGGCAGCCGGGCGCCCTCGTGGGCGGCCGCGTCCAGCCAGGCCGCCCAGGGGTGCCCGCCGCCCACCGGGTCGTCCATCAGGAGCGGCGCCAGCTCCTCGACGAGCTCGGCCCGCCGCTTCATCGGGAAGGCCGCGCAGACGCCGACGTGCTGGAGGGCGCCGGAGCCGTCGTACAGGCCGAGCAGGAGCGATCCGAGGACCGGGCCGCTCTTGTGGAAGCGGTAGCCCGCCACCACCACGTCGGCCGTGCGCTCGTGCTTGATCTTGTACATCAGCCGGGCGTCCGGGCGGTAGCGCAGATCGAGCGGCTTGGCCACCACCCCGTCGAGCCCGGCTCCCTCGTACCGCTCGAACCATTCCTGGGCCTCTTCGGCGTCCGTGGTGGCGGGCGCCAGGTGCACCGGCGCCGTGACGCCCTCCAGGGCCCCGGTCAGGGCCGCCCGGCGCTCGCTCAGCGGGGTGTCGAGCAGCGAGTCGTCCCCGAGGGCCAGCAGGTCGAAGGCGACGAAGCTGGCCGGGGTCCGCTCGGCCAGCAGGTTCACCCGGGAGGCGGCCGGGTGGATGCGCTCGGTGAGCCGGTCGAAGTCGAGGCGGCCCTCGTGGACGATGACGATCTCGCCGTCCACCACACAGCGCTGCGGCAGCCGCTCCTTGAGGGCCTCGGCGAGCTCGGGGAAGTAGCGGGTCAGCGGCTTGCCGTTGCGGCTGCCGATGACGATCTCGTCGCCGTCGCGGTGCACGATCGCACGGAAGCCGTCCCACTTCGCCTCGTACTGCATCCCGGGCGGAATCCTGGCGACCGACTTGGCGAGCATCGGCTTCATGGGTGGCATCACCGGCAGATCCATGCCATTGATTCTCACCGGACTGTGCCGATATGCGCCATTTGCGGCTCACGCCTACCGTGGCCTGCATGGGCACGAGCAAGGGCGAGGCCGTCGAGCTGGACGTGGCCGGACGCGCCGTCCGGCTGTCCAACCCGAACAAGGTGTACTTCCCGGAGCGCGGCTACACCAAGCTGGACGTGGCCACGTACTACCTGGCCGTCGCCGACGGGATCACCCGCGCCCTGCGCGACCGCCCGACCACCCTGGAGCGCTACCCGGACGGCGTCGACGGCGAGTCCTTCTTCCAGAAGCGCGCCCCCAAGAACCTGCCCGAGTGGATCCCGACCGCCCGTATCTCCTTCCCCAGCGGCCGCCACGCCGACGAGATCTGCCCGACCGAGCCCGCCGCCGTCCTGTGGGCCGCCAACCTGGGCTGTCTCACCTTCCACCCGTGGCCGGTGCGGCGAGAGGCCACCGACCACCCGGACGAACTCCGCATCGACCTGGACCCCCAGCCCGGCACCGACTTCGACGACGCGGTCCCGGTCGCCCACGAACTGCGCGCCCTGCTCGACGAGTCGGGCATCAGGGGCTGGCCCAAGACGTCCGGCGGCCGCGGCATCCACGTCTTCGTCCCGATCGAGCCCCGCTGGACCTTCACCGAGGTGCGCCGCTGCGCCATCGCCCTCGGACGCGAGCTGGAGCGGCGCATGGCGGGGAAGGTCACCACCGCGTGGTGGAAGGAGGAGCGCGGCGAGCGGATCTTCGTGGACTACAACCAGACGGCCCGCGACCGCACCATCGCCTCCGCCTACTCGGTCCGCCCCAAGCCGCACGCCCCGGTCTCCGCGCCGCTGCGCTGGGACGAGCTCGACGACGTCCACCCCGAGGACTTCGACCTGAAGACCATGCCCGCGCGGTACGCCGAGGTGGGAGACATCCACGCGGACATGGAGGACCACGCCTTCGGCCTGGAGCCGCTCCTCGAACTGGCCGCCCGCGACGAGCAGGACCACCGGCTGGGCGACATGCCGTATCCGCCGGACTACCCCAAGATGCCGGGGGAGCCCCTGCGGGTGCAGCCGAGCCGGGCCAGGAAGAAGGAGTCCTAGCGACGCGTCATTGCGTGTCGAGGTCGGCCGTGACGATGGTGCCGTGGCCAACGGTGTACGTGCCGGCGAAGAACTTGTGCGTTCCGTCCGTCTGCAGCGCGTCGAGCCGCACGCCCACGGTGTCCCCGGAGACGGACTCGGCGGTGACCGTATCGGAGACGGTGGTGGAGAGGCCCTTGACGTAGGAGTCGTACGTGCCGCCCAGGTTCTTCCCCCCGAGCTCCCATGCGCGCGCGTAGTCCTTGGCGTTGATGGCGGCGAAGTAGTCCTCGACGACCTGCTGGGCGGGTGCGGTCGTGGCGGTCGTGGCGTTTGTGGCGGTCGGGGTGGTCGGGGTGGTCGGGGCGGTCGGTGGGACTGATGTCGGTGCGGGGCTGGATTGTGCCGGTGCCGGGATCTCGCCGGCCCGGCTGGGAGGGGTTTGTGTGGCCGTCCGGGTGACAACGCTCTGCGAGATGGCGGGCGCGGGCTGCGGGGTGTCCCGGGAGCCCAGGGTCATCACCGCGGCTGCGCCGCCGCCCGCCAGTACCGCGGCCAGTGCGGCCCCGGCGATCAGCAGCGACTTGCGCCGTCTGCGCCGGCCGTCGCCCGCGCCGCCCGGATGGTCGCCGTAGTCGCCCGAGGCCACCCGTACGGTCGGCGGGGTGGCCGCCCGATGGTCGTCGTATGCCGCCTGGCCGGACCCGGCCCGGTCGCCCGACGCGTAGCGCGGCGGCACCGGCGTGCGCGGTGGCGTCTGGGTCGCGTCCGGGGCGAAGCGCTCCTTGCCGCCGCTGTCCGTCGGCGGCGCCACCTGCGTGGGCGGATGCTCCGCCGCCCCGGGCGCGCTCACCGGCAGCCCGGCCGCCACATCGCCCAGCATCCGCTGTGCCTGCTCGGCTGTGACCCGCTCGTTCGGGTCCTTGCGCAGCAGCGCTTCTATGACCGGGGCGAGCGGGCCCGCGTGCCGGGGCTGAGGAAGCTCCTCGGCTACCACCGCCTGCAAGGTGCTCATCGTCGTGGTGCGGCGGAACGGTGACTGCCCTTCCACCGCGGCGTACAGCGTCACGCCGAGCGACCACAGATCGGACTCCGGGCCCGGCCGGTGGCCCATGGCACGCTCCGGGGCGAGGTAGTCCGGCGAACCGACGACGTCGCCGGTGCGGGTCAGGCCGCTGGAACCCCCCATGACGGCGATGCCGAAATCGCCGAGCAGCACCCGGCCGCCGCGCTCAAGCAGCACGTTGGCCGGTTTGACGTCCCGGTGGAGAACCCCGAGCTGGTGCGCCCGGTCCAGCGCCGACAGCAACTGCGCTCCGAGCCGGGCCGCGTCCCGTGGCAGCAGTGTCCCCTCGGTGGCAATGACGTCGGCGAGCGACTGGCCGTCGATCAGCTCCATCACGATCCAGGGTCGGCCGTCCTCTTCCAGCACATCGAATACGGTGACGACCCCCGGGTGTTTGACCCGCGCCGCGGCCCGTGCCTCCTGCTCCATGCGGGCGTGCAGCACCGCGAGCTCCTCGCGCGGCAGGCCGCTGACCGTCAGCTCCTTCACCGCCACCTCACGGCTGAGCCCCTGATCCTGCGCCCGCCACACAGTGCCCATCCCGCCGTGGCCGAGCTGTTCGACGAGGAGATACCGGCCGGCCAGCAGCCGTTGCGCATCGGCACTCATGGTGCTCCCGAGGCGTGATCGGGCAGGCGGGGGCACCGTGCAGATGGTGTACGCGTCGTCATGGTTCCTCACTTCCGCCGTCATGCGGCCGAGGATCCCGCCCCCTTCCATGCTGAGCCGCCTGCTCGGCGTTGTCGCGCCGAACCGCACTGCGCAGGCCATGCGTCGGAAGAAGAGTGCTCGTGATGACTCGGCGCCGCGGTCGCCTTCTGCCGGCCCGCGACGGGCCGCCCCCGGCTCCGGACGGCTCCGAAGCGGCCTGGACCCGTTGCCTGGGCCCTGTCGTCACCTTCCCGTCTGCCCCGCGCCCGCCGCCGGGCGGACGACGGGAAAGGTGACGGCAGGACCCGGGCGGCCCCCGGCCGCCCCGCTACGCCAGGGGCGGCCGGCGCTCGGCCGGGGGCAGCAGCAGTATCTCCAGCGCCTGGGCGCACGCGCGCGCCTGCGCCAGGAACCAGACGGCCCGCTCGTCCGTCATCACCACCGGCGCGGCCCGCAGCGACAGGGCGAAGCGGGCGTGGCCGGCACGGTCGAGGACCGGCACGGCCAGGGTGCGCGTCCCGTACGCCGCGCCGTACGCGCCGGGGACCGTCTCGCTCTCCTCGCGCGCGAAGCCGTCGGCCCGTACGTCCGCCAACTCCTCGTCCAGGGCCGCCGCTTCGTCCGGCCCGGGCCAGGCGAGCAGCACCCGGCCCGGCGCGGTCGAGCGCAGCGGGCGGCGCAGCCCGGCCATCGGGGGCACCGGGCCGCCCGCGACGGTCACCACGTGCGGGCCGCTGCGCAGCGCGAGGTCGGCGGCGGCGCCGGTCCGCGCGGCCAGGTCGGCCAGTTCGGGGGCGGCCAGGTGCAGCCCGCGCTGGTGGTACGAGAGGCGGCCGAGCTCGGTCATGGCGGGCCCGAGCCGGTAGCGCGCGGTCCGCACGTCCTGCTCCAGGAAGCCCGCCCCGACGAGCGTGCGGGCCAGCCGGTGCGCGGTGGAGACGGGTAACCCCAGACGCCGGGAGAGATCGGACGCGCTGAGGTCGGGGCCGTTGTCGTGGAAGGCGTGCAGCACCTCCAGGGCGCGCTGCACGGCCTGCGCGCCGGTCGGTGTGCGCACCGTGGTGGCGTCGGTCATATCGGCTCCCTGCCGGGTCGTGATCGTCGAAGGCTCCACACTACGGCCGGGCCATCTGGTCGCTCAGGGCAACGGCGAAGGCGGCCGGAACCGCTCCGGCCGTACTTCGAGGCGGACGACGTGGACGCGACCGTGGCCAGGGAGCAGGCGCGCGGCGGTGCGGTCCGGATGGCGCCGGTCGAGGTGGCGGGCGCGGGCGGCCCCGCCATGGCGGCCGAGCCGTTCGGGGCGCGCTTCGCCCTGATCAAGAGCGAGCCGCAGGACGGGGGCGGGGGAGTGAACGGGCAGGACGGGGGCGGCCGAGGGGCGTCGGGGCAGCCGTAATCGGCCAAAGACCGTGCGGCGCCAGGCCGCCCAGGCGGTGGCCTGCTCGCCGCGTGCCCCGCCGGCGCCGGGCGCGGCGCCGTTCGGGTGATCGCTTGACGCAAGCGGCGGGGGGCGTTCAACGATCATTGACCGGACGTTGATCCGGCCGGGCCAGCATGGATGTCATGTCGATCAACACCACTATCGCCGGGCAGGAACTCGCCTGGCAGGAGACCGCGTTGTGCGCCCAGGCGGGGCCCGAGTTCTTCTTCCCCGCCCCCGGGAGCTCGACGCGGGAAGCCAAGCAGCTCTGCGGCAGCTGTGAGGAGCGCCAGGCCTGCCTGGAGTACGCGCTGGCGAACGACGAGCGGTTCGGCGTCTGGGGCGGCCTCTCCGAGCAGGAGAGACTCCAGCTCCAGCGCAGCCGCGAACTCCAGCGCAGCCGGGCCTGACAGACCGAGCCACGAACCCGGCCGCCTCAGGAACGGCCGGGTTCCGCCGGCGGACGCGCGAGCCCGTTTCGGGGGCGGGCCGCGCGTCCGCGCTCTGGCACGTCCGGCCTACCTCACCGCCGAGGAGGACCTGCGCCGGCTGATGGTGGGGGTGCGCCGGGCGGAGCAGCTGCTCGCGACCGCGGCCCTGGCCGAGCACACGTCGGGGCCGCTGGCGCCCTACCCGGGCGTCGTCGACGACGAGGCGCTCGCGGCGGCGGTGCGCGGCTCCGCCGGGACGCTGTACCACCCGGTGGGCACCTTGCCGGATGGGCAGCGACGAGGGCTCGGTCACCGACCCCCGGCTCCGCGTGCGCGGCGCCGGGGGTCTGCGGGTGGTCGACGCCTCCGCCATGCCGCGCATCACGCGCGGCCACACGCACGCCCCGGCGGGCGCCCTCGCCGAGAAGGCGGCGGAGCTGATCCGGGAGGACGCGCGCTGATCCGGGAGGACGCGCGGTAGCGAGGATCAGCGGACCCGGCAGGTGAAGGCCGGGCGGCCGCGCTCACGCCGAACGGGGCAGGCCCCCCGTGCCGGGACCGTGGCCGTCAGGCCTTGCCGCGGGCCACCATCCGGGCCTTGCGCGCGGCGAGCTTCTCGTCGAACTTGCTCGCCTCCGCGTCGAGGCCGCCCATGTACAGGCCGAGCTCCTCCTGCGCCTTGAGACCCTCCGGGCCGAGCCCGTCGATCTCCAGGACCTTCAGGAAGCGCAGCACGGGCTGGATCACGTCGTCGTGGTGGATGCGCAGGTTGTAGATCTCGCCGATCGCCATCTGCGCGGCGGCCCGCTCGAAGCCGGGCATGCCGTGGCCGGGCATCCGGAAGCCGACGACCACGTCGCGTACCGCCTGCATGGTCAGGTCGGGAGCCATCTCGAAGGCGGCGCCCAGCAGGTTGCGGTAGAAGACCATGTGCAGGTTCTCGTCGGTCGCGATCCGCGCCAGCATGCGGTCGCAGACCGGGTCGCCCGACTGGTGGCCGGTGTTCCGGTGCGAGATGCGGGTGGCGAGCTCCTGGAAGGCCACGTACGCGACGGAGTGGAGCATCGAGTGCCGGTTGTCGGACTCGAAGCCCTCCGCCATGTGCGCCATACGGAACTGCTCCAGCTTGTCCGGGTCCACGGCGCGCGAGGCGAGCAGGTAGTCGCGCATCACGATGCCGTGCCGGCCCTCCTCGGCGGTCCAGCGGTGCACCCAGGTGCCCCAGGCGCCGTCGCGCCCGAAGAGGCTGGCGATCTCGTGGTGGTAGCTCGGCAGGTTGTCCTCGGTGAGGAGGTTCACCACCAGCGCGATCTTTCCTATGTCGGTGACCTTGGACTGCTGCGGCTCCCACGCCTCGCCGTCCTCGAAGAGGCCCGGGAAGTTGCGCGCGTCCGACCACGGCACATAGTCGTGCGGCATCCAGTCCTTGGCCACCTTGAGGTGCCGGTTGAGCTCCTTCTCGACGACCTCCTCCAGCGCGTACAGCAGTCGGGCGTCGGTCCACACGTCCGAACTGCCGAGGTGGGGGGAGGTGATCGTCACGAGGGTGCTCCAGGGGGACGGGAAGAGGGGACGGGCTACCTACGGCTACGTAGGTTACGAGACCGTAGGTTAAGCGCGCAGTAAGCCCCAGCCAAGTCCCGTCCTCCTCCCCCTTGACTACTCTCCGTTATTTTTGCAGGTCATAGCGTTTTAAACAGAGACAAGTCGGACAACCTCAATGGCCCTCCCTCACCTCCTCGGCCGTCGTGTCGCGCAGCTCACCGTCGAGCAGCAGCCACCGGGTGACCCCGATCGACTCCAGGAACGGCACATCGTGGCTCGCCACGATCAGGGCGCCCTCGAAGGCGGCCAGCGCGTCGGTGAGCCGCCGCACGCTCGCCATGTCCAGGTTGTTCGTCGGCTCGTCCAGCATCAACAGCCGCGGCGCGGGCTCGGCGAGCAGCAGCGCCGCGAGCGAGGCCCGGAAGCGCTCGCCCCCCGAGAGGGTCCCGGCCGGGCGGTCGGCCCGGGCCCCCTTGAACAGGAAGCGGGCGAGCCGCGCCCGGATCGCGTTGCCGGTGGCGCCGGGCGCGTACCGCGCCACGTTCTCCACCACGCTCAGCTCGTCGTCCAGCACATCGAGGCGCTGTGGCAGGAACCGCAGCGGCACATGCGCCTCCGCCTCGCCGGCCGCCGGTGCGAGCTGCCCGGCGAGCGCCCGCAGCAGGGTCGTCTTGCCGGCCCCGTTGCGGCCGACGAGCGCGATCCGCTCCGGTCCGTGGATCTCCAGGTTGCCCAACGCCCGCTCCGCGTACGGCAGCCGGAGGTCACGCAGGGTCAGGACGCCCTGGCCCGGGTGGACCTTGGTGTACGGGAGCTCGATGCGGATCTCGTCGTCGTCCCGGACCGCGTCGGCCGCCTCGGTGAGCCGGCCCTGGGCCTGGGCGAGGCGCTCGGTCTGGAGGATGCGGTGCTTGCCCGCCGACACCTGGGCCTCGCTCCTGCGCCCGTTGGCGACGATCTTCGGCACCCGCTTGTTCTCGTAGCTCTTCTGGGCGAACCGTTTGCGCCTGGCCAACTTGACGTGGGCGTCCGCGAGTTCGCGCCTCTGCCGCTGGACGTCGGCCTCGGCGGTCCGCACCATCCGCTCGGCCGCCTCCTGCTCCACGGCCAGCGCCTCCTCGTACGCCGAGAGGTTTCCGCCGTACCAGGAGACCTCGCCGTCGTGCAGATCCGCGATCTGGTCGACCCGGTCGAGGAGTTCGCGGTCGTGGCTCACCACGACCATCACTCCGGGCCAGGCCGCGACGGCGTCGTGGAGCCGCCGACGGGCCCGCAGATCCAGGTTGTTGGTCGGCTCGTCGAGCAGCAGGACGTCGGGGCGGCGCAGCAGCAGCGCGGCAAGGCGCAGCAGCACCGACTCGCCGCCGGAGAGCTCCCCGATGGTCCGGTCGAGACCGACGGCGTCCAGGCCGAGCTGTCCGAGCGCCGCCCGGGCCCGCTCCTCCACGTCCCAGTCGTCGCCGACCGCCGTGAAGTGCTCCTCGCGGATGTCGCCCGCCTCGATGGCGTGCAGCGCGGCCCGTACCCGGTCGATGCCGAGGGCCTCGTCGACCCGCATTTCGGTGGCCAGGGTCAGGTTCTGCGGCAGATAGCCGATCTCGCCCGCCGTGGCGACCCGGCCGCCTGCCGGGGTGAGTTCACCGGCGAGCAGGCGCAGCAGCGTTGACTTTCCCGATCCGTTGAGGCCGATCAGACCGGTGCGGCCGGGGCCGACGGCCAGTTGGAAGCCGGCGAACACCGAGGTGCCGTCGGGCCAGGCGAAGGAGAGGTCGGAACAGCTGATGTGCGTCGAGGACGCGGAGTAAGCAGACATGGATGTCTCCCGGTTGCGGGGAAGGGCGGGGGCAACGGGAACTGAGACACCGGTGTCAGGGCAGCAGGAGAAAAGAAAAGAGGCCCTGGTCGTGGAGGACGGCTCGGAGGCAGGTCACACCGCGCGCGCGACACGGAAGGGAGTGCGCGAAACGGTGTCTCAGGTGCCTCAGACGAGCAACGTCCTACTCCGATCGACGACAACAGGGCCGAAATGAACGTACGACGTGTCGTCGGCCGGGTGCAAACGATTTACGGCACGCGGTCGGCCGGCGCGGCGGCGGGTGCCGGCGGCGGGGCGGTCAGCACGCGTCGCGCAGCAGCACGGTGAGGTCCTCGTCGAGGTCGAGGTAGTGGTGCTCGTGGCCGGGGGGCACCATCAGCTGGGTGCGCTTGAGGAAGCGGCGCAGCTCGGAGGTGCGGATATGCACCATCGCGGTGCCCTCGGGGGCGTGGAACTCCACGACCGTGCGGTCGAACCCGTACGGCCGGACCCGCACGTCGCCCATCCCCACCGAGGCGTCGACCCCCGCCTCAAGGAGTTCGCGCGCGAACGCCCAGCAGACCTCCACCCCTTCGAGGGTGGCGGGCGCGGGGAAGACCATCCGCACGGCGAAGGGGTCCTCGCGGTCGTAGCTCAGCACCGCGGGGACGGTCTGCACCCGCGGGTCGGACGCGATCAGGCGGGCCTCGACGGCTTGCTCGATGACAGTGGACACGCCCTGTTCCCCTAACCTCACGACCGGGTACTTCTCTTCCTGCTGCTCACGAAGACGGCAGAAAACACGGTTGCGTGCACAAGAGCCGAGGGTGAGCTGTGTCACCTGATCGCTACGTGTGCGTCACCTACCGGTGCGTCACCGACCGTTCTTACGCGGTGCTCAACGGCTCCGGATTGATGTCGATACGGTCGAATTTCGCCCTCTGGACGCCCTACGCGAGGTCGGCTAGCTTCCAGCGCCATGAAGCCCATGGGGAAGACGAGACGCATGCTGACGGTGGGGCTGGGCGGGGTCGCGCTGGCGGCCGCGCTGACCGCACCGGCCCAGGCGCACGGCAACGGCGAGCAGCACGGCGACGGCCGCCCGGCACCGGCCTGGCAGCCGACGCAGACCGGTACGGACGCGCGGTTCCGCGGCCTCGCGGCGGTCAGCCGGACCACCGCGTGGGTGGCCGGCACGAAGGGCAGGGTGCTGCGGACCACCGACGGCGGGCGCAGCTGGCGCGATGTCTCGCCTCCGGGCGCGGGCGGGCTGGAGTTCCGCGACGTGGAGGCCTTCGACCGGCAGCGGGCCGTGGTGCTCGCCATCGGCGAGGGCGAGGCGTCCCGCGTCTACCGGACCGAGGACGGCGGCGCCACCTGGAAGGAGTCGTTCCGCAACCCCGACCCCAAGGCGTTCTACGACTGCCTCACCTTCTTCGACCACCGCCACGGCCTGGCGGTGAGCGACCCGGTCGACGGCAAGTACCGCATCCTTTCCACCGCCGACGGCGGCCGCTCCTGGAAGGTGCTGCCGAATACCGGGATGCCCGAGGCGCAGCCCGGCGAGGCCTCCTTCGCGGCGAGCGGCCAGTGCCTGGTGAGCTCCGGGCCGTACGACGTGTGGCTGGCCACCGGCGGCGCCGCCACCGCGCGCGTCCTGCACTCCGCCGACCGCGGTCTGACCTGGACGGCGGCCGCGTCGACGGTCCCGGCCGGGGACCCGGCGCGCGGCGTCTTCGGGCTCGCCTTCCGCGACCGTACGCACGGGATCGCGGTCGGCGGCGACTACCGGGCCGGACAGGCCTCGCCCCGGGCGTCCGAGGTCACCGGGAACGGCGGCCGCGGCTGGCTCCCGGCGGCGGCCCCGGTCGCGGCCTACCGCTCCGGCGTCGCCTGGCTGCCGCACAGCCGGTCGGCCGCCCTCGCGGTGGGGCCCACCGGCACCGACGCCACCACCGACGGCGGCCGCACCTGGCGGACCGTCGACACCGGCTCGTACGACACCGTGGACTGCGCGCCGGACCGCGGCTGCTGGGCGGCGGGCGAGAAGGGCCGGGTGGCCCGGCTGGCCCGCTAGGCGGGCAACTCCTGCCGCAATGAGGCCAGTTCGGGGGCGACCTTGGTCGCGTAGAACTCGGTGATCCGGTACGCGCAGACGCCGTTGACGCTGAAGGGGTCGGTCGCCGTGACCTTCTCGATCGCCGCGCGGTCGTCCCCGACGGCCAGGATGATCCCGCCCTCGCGGGGCTCCTTGCGGCCGGAGGCGATGAACACTCCGGCCTCGTACAGCCCGTTCAGCCAGCGGACGTGCTCGGCGAGCAGCTCGTCGACGCGCTCGATGGGGGCGGTGTAGGTCAGGTCCAGTATGAACATGATCGTCAGGCTACTCCGGCCCGCGTCCAGGGTCTGTCGTCAAATTCCCGCCGTCGCCCGAAGGGCGGCCCCGCGGCGTCTGGTGCGCGCTCTCGGCGTGCCGGGCGGAGGTCCTCGTACTGGACGTACTTGGGCTTTCGCCCGGTGCGGCGAGAGCACGCACCAGGCGTCGCGGGGCGGGCGGGAATTTGACGACAGACCCTAGGGTGAGGGGCATGGTGACGCTCACAGACATCCCCGAGGGCTGGCCCGCCGACGAGGCGCGGGCGCTGGCCGTGCAGGACGAACTGCGCGGCCGGGTCGTGCTCGACGAGCCCGGCCCGCCCCCCGGCACCGGGCTGGTCACGGGCGTGGACGTGGCGTACGACGACGAGCGGGACGTCGTCGCCGCGGCCGCCGTCGTCCTGGACGCGGCCACCCTGGAGGTCGTCGAGGAGTCCACCGCAGTCGGCCGGGTCGCCTTCCCGTACGTGCCCGGGCTGCTCGCCTTCCGCGAGATCCCCACGGTCATGGCGGCCCTCGGCGCGCTGACCATTGACCCGGGCCTGGTGGTGTGCGACGGGTACGGGCTCGCCCACCCGCGCCGCTTCGGCCTCGCCTCCCACCTCGGCGTCCTCACCGGGCTCGCGGTGATCGGCGTCGCCAAGAACCCGTTCACCTTCGCGTACGAGCAGCCGGGCACCCGGCGCGGCGAGGCCTCGGCGCTGGTGGCCGGGCACGGCGAGGAGGTCGGCCGGGCGCTGCGCACCCAGGACGCCGTCAAGCCGGTGTTCGTGTCCGTGGGCCACCGGGTGAGCCTGGACAACGCGTGCGCCCACGTCCTGCGCTTGACCCCGAGCTACCGCCTCCCGGAGTCGACGCGTCGAGCGGACGCGCTGTGCAGAGAGGCGTTGCGTACGGTGCTGCGGCCGGCGTAGGCACACGCCGGCCGGGCTTGTCGAACACGATACGGTGTGGCGCCCCTTCAGGGGCGCGGGGAACCGCGCCCCTGCCGAGCGCGGTCCGCAGCCGAACAACCGCGCCCCCGCGATGCGCTCAGCGCGCGTGGGCCACCCGGAAGCGGATACCGGCTTTCTGGATCCGGGCCAGCAGGGCGTCGCCCATCGCCGTGACGGTGGTCAACTGCCCCGCCGCCGACGGCAGCTCGTCGAACGCCAGACTGAGCGCCCCCTCCGCGAGGATCTTCGCGGTCTCGCCGTACCCCGGGTCGCCGCCCGAGACCTCGGTGAACACCCGGCGCCCGCCGCCCTCGCCGACGAAGCGCAGCGAGAACCAGCTGCGGTCGCGGCGCTCCTGGTCGGGGCCGCTGCCCGGCTCGTAACGGTTGATCAGCCACCGCCGCGCGGCGGGCAGTTGGGCCACACCGAACGCCGCGCCCGCCCCGGCCACCGCGCCGAGCGCCAGCGGCAGCCGGCGCACGGCCGCGAAGTGGCGGTAGCGGAAGTCGGGGCCGTAGCGGGCGCTCGCCGAGGCCGAGCGGGCCACCACCATCGGGTCGAGGACCGGCAGCGGCAGCGCCCAGGCGCCCGTCTCGCGGCTGAAGTGCGGTGTGCCCAGCGGGGCACGGGCCCGGCGCCCGACGAGCCGGGGCTCGTGCAGCCGCCGCTCCCGGGCCGCCCGCAGCTGCTGCGGGCCGCGCCCCATCGCGGTGAGCGCGGAGGCCAGGGTGCCGCCGGAGAACGTCGCGTTGGAGCGTACGAAGCCATCCACGCGCAGCGGCACGCCCTGGGGCAGCTGCTGGACCGTGTAGTACACACCCAGGTCGCAGGGTACCGAGTCGAAGCCGCAGGCGTGCACCAGGCGCGCGCCGGTCTCCCGGGCCCGCGTGTCGTGGCGTACGTACATCGTGTCCACGAACTCCGGCTCGCCGGTCAGATCGAGGTAGTCGGTCCCCGCCTCGGCGCACGCGGCGACCAGGCCCTCGCCGTACCAGACGTACGGGCCGACCGTGGTGGCCACCACGCGTGCGGACTCGGCGAGCGCGCGCAGCGACTCGGGGTCGGCCGAGTCCGCGGCGATCAGGGGGAGCGAGGCGCACGCCGGGTCGATCGCGGCCAGCTTCTCGCGCAGCCGCTCCAGTTTGGCGGCCGACCGCCCGGCCAGCGCCCAGCGGCACCCCTGGGGCGCGTGCGCGGCCAGATACTCCGCCGTGAGGGTGCCCACGAAGCCCGTGGCCCCGAACAGCACGATGTCGTACGGCCTCGCCGCCCGCCGCGCCTGCTGCTGCGCCGACCGCTCTGCCCGTTGCGACCGTTCCGACTGTTCCAAGGGGATTTCCTCCGCTTCTGCCCTGGTCGCGCTCCCGCGCCGCTGCCGGTGGCTGAGGCGAGGGCCTGGCCGGCGGATCTGGTCGGCACGCGCACCGAAAACGCGCCGGGGCCGAAGCCGGCCGAATCCGCCGGACAGACCCTAGCGTGAGAAGCGGTGTCGCGGGTGATCAAGGAGGACGGACATGGGAGCACCACCGAAGGCCGCGCTGGCGAAAAGGGAGAAGGTGCGGGCGTTCGCCCTGGGCCTGCCGGGGGCCGTCGAGGAGTACCCCTGGGGCGAGACCGTGGTCAAGGTCAACAAGAAGATCTTCGTTTTCCTCGGCGTCGGTGACGGCAGCTACCCGCTGGGCATGGGCGTCAAGCTGACGGACGAGGCCACGCACGCGCACGCCCTGACCTCGCCGGGCGCCCAGCCGTCCGGGTACGGCCTGGGCAAGTCGGGGTGGGTGCGGGTGCCGCTGGCCGGGAAGGGCGCGCCGAGGGCGGATCTGCTGTGTGAGTGGGTGGAGGAGAGCTATCGGACGATCGCCACGAAGAAGCTGATCGCGGAGCTCGACGCCGACTGAGCCGGGCCGGTGGAACACTGGCGGACCACTCGGTGGAAACCAAGCGCTTGCTCGCGCAAGGGGCTTGTGCGAAGTGGAACGTGTTCTTAGCATCACTGCTGTTACATCAGTTGTGTCACAGTGCTGGGGGCTCGATGACAGGTTCAGGGAACGGCCCGCTCACCGGGGTGCGCGTGGTCGAGCTGGCGGGGATCGGGCCCGGCCCGTTCGCCGCGATGCTCCTGGCCGACCTCGGCGCCGATGTGGTCAGGGTCGACCGTCCCGGCGGCGCGGGCCTGGCCGTCGACCCCGCGTACGACCTGACCAACCGCAACAAGCGCTCCGTGCTGATCGACCTGAAGTCCGAGGACGGCCCCCGCCGCGTCCTCGACCTGGTCGAACGGGCCGACATCCTCGTCGAGGGCTACCGCCCCGGCGTCGCCGAACGACTCGGCGTCGGGCCCGGCGAGTGCCTGGCCCGCAACCCGAAGCTGGTCTACGGACGGATGACCGGCTGGGGCCAGGACGGCCCGCTCGCGGCCCGCGCCGGACACGACATCGCATACATCGCCGTCACCGGCACCCTCGGAATGATCGGCAAGCCGGACGAGGGCCCGACCGTCCCGGCCAACCTCGTCGGTGACTACGCGGGCGGCTCGCTCTACCTCGTCGTCGGCGTCCTCGCCGCCCTCCAGCACGCCCGGACGACGGGGGAGGGGCAGGTCGTGGACGCCGCGATCGTGGACGGCGCCGCCCACCTCGCCACCATGATCCACGGCATGCTGGCGGCCGGCGGCTGGCAGGACCGGCGTGGCGCCAACCTGCTCGACGGCGGCTGCCCGTTCTACGGCACCTACGAGACCTCCGACGGTGAGTACATGGCCGTCGGCTCGCTTGAGCAGCGGTTCTACGACGAGTTCATCCGCCTCCTGGGGCTCGACGCGGTCGCCCCGGCCCGTAAGGACCTGGCCCGGTGGGACGAGCTGCGCACCGCCATCACCGAGCGGTTCCGCACCCGTACGCGCGAGGAGTGGACGGCCGTCTTCGAGGGGTCGGACGCGTGCGTGGCGCCCGTGCTCTCGCTCCGCGAGGCGCCCGCCCACCCCCATCTGGCCGCCCGCGCCACCTTCGTCGAGCACGGCGGCCTCACCCAGCCGGCGCCCGCGCCCCGGTTCTCGGCCACCCCGGGCTCGGTCCGCCGTCCACCCGCCCTGCCCGGCGCCGACACCGCCGAGGTCGCCCGCGACTGGGGCGTGCCGGAGCTCGCCGCGGCCGGGAGCGCCAAGTCCACAGAGGAGAACGACCGTTGAAGCGGCAGATCTTCACCGCCGAGCACGACGCCTTCCGCGAGACCGTCCGCACCTTCCTCGCCAAGGAGGTCCTGCCGCACTACGAGCAGTGGGAGAAGGACGGCATCGTCTCGCGCGAGGCCTGGTCGGCCGCCGGGCGCCAGGGGCTGCTGGGGCTCGCGGTGGACGAGGAGTACGGGGGCGGCGGCAACGCCGACTTCCGCTACAGCGTGGTCCTCGCCGAGGAGTTCACCCGGGCCGGCGCCGCGGGCCTCGCGCTCGGGCTGCACAACGACATCATCGGGCCGTATCTGACCGGGCTCGCCACCGAGGAGCAGAAGCGGCGCTGGCTGCCGGGCTTCTGCGACGGCTCCCTGATCACGGCGATCGCCATGACCGAGCCCGGCGCCGGATCCGACCTCCAGGGCATCGCCACGCACGCCGAGGACAAGGGCGACCACTGGCTGCTCAACGGCTCCAAGACCTTCATCTCCAACGGCATCCTCGCGGACCTGGTGATCGTCGTCGCCAGGACCACGCCCGAGGGCGGCGCCCACGGGCTCTCCCTGCTGGTCGTCGAGCGGGGCACGGAAGGCTTCGAGCGCGGCCGCAACCTCGACAAGATCGGCCAGAAGTCCCAGGACACGGCCGAGCTGTTCTTCAACGACGTACGGGTTCCCAAGGAGAACCTCCTCGGCGAACTCAACGGCGCCTTCGTCCACCTGATGACGAACCTGGCGCAGGAGCGCATCGCCATCGCCGTCGCCGGGATCGCCGCCGCCGAGCACCTGCTGGAGATCACCACGCGGTACGTGAAGGAGCGCGAGGCCTTCGGGCGGCCGCTGGCCACCAAGCAGCACATCCGTTTCGAGATCGCCGAGATGGCCACCGAGTGCGCCGTCACCCGTTCGTTCATCGACCGCTGCATCGTGGATCACTCGAACGGGGAACTCGACGCCGTGCACGCCTCGATGGCCAAGTGGTGGGCCACCGAGCTCCAGAAGCGCGCCGCCGACCGCTGTCTGCAACTGCACGGCGGCTACGGCTATATGACCGAGTACCGCGTCGCCAGGGCTTTCACGGACGGACGCATCCAGACCATCTACGGCGGGACCACCGAGATCATGAAGGAGATCATCGGTCGTTCCCTGCTCGGCTAACCCTCCTTGAAAGGCTTTTCAGTGAGCACCGAAGCGTATGTGTACGACGCGATCCGCACCCCGCGCGGCCGGGGCAAGGCCAACGGCTCCCTGCACGGCACCAAGCCGATCGACCTCGTCGTCGGGCTGATCCACGAGATCCGCGGGCGCTTCCCCGGCCTCGACCCGGCGGCGATCGACGACATCGTCCTCGGTGTGGTCGGCCCGGTCGGGGACCAGGGTTCCGACATCGCCCGGATCGCGGCGATCGCCGCCGGGCTGCCGGACACCGTCGCCGGAGTCCAGGAGAACCGCTTCTGTGCCTCGGGCCTTGAGGCGGTCAACCTGGCCGCCGCCAAGGTCCGTTCGGGCTGGGAGGACCTGGTGCTCGCGGGCGGCGTCGAGTCGATGTCGCGGGTGCCGATGGCTTCGGACGGCGGCGCCTGGTTCGCCGACCCGATGACCAACTTCGACACCAACTTCGCCCCGCAGGGCATCGGCGCCGACCTCATCGCCACGATCGAGGGCTTCTCGCGGCGCGACGTCGACGAGTACGCGGCGCTCTCCCAGGAGCGGGCCGCCGAGGCCTGGAAGGACGGCCGCTTCGCCCGGTCCGTCGTCCCCGTCAAGGACCGCAACGGCCTGGTCGTCCTCGACCACGACGAGCACATGCGCCCCGGCACCACCGCCGACTCGCTCGCGTCCCTGAAGCCGTCGTTCGCCGCCATCGGTGAGATGGGCGGCTTCGACGCGGTGGCGCTCCAGAAGTACCACTGGGTGGAGAAGATCGACCACGTCCACCACGCGGGCAACTCCTCCGGCATCGTCGACGGCGCCGCCCTGGTCGCCATCGGCTCGCGCGAGGTCGGCGAGCGCTACGGCCTCACCCCGCGCGCCCGTATCGTCTCGGCGGCCGTCTCCGGCTCCGAGCCGACCATCATGCTCACCGGCCCCGCCCCCGCCACCCGCAAGGCGCTCGCCAAGGCCGGACTCACCATCGACGACATCGACCTCGTCGAGATCAACGAGGCGTTCGCCGGAGTGGTGCTGCGCTTCGCCCGGGACATGGGCCTCTCGCTCGACAAGATCAACGTCAACGGCGGCGCCATCGCCCTGGGCCACCCGCTGGGCGCCACCGGCGCGATGATCCTCGGCACGCTCGTCGACGAGCTGGAGCGCCGCGACCAGCGCTACGGCCTCGCCACGCTGTGCGTGGGCGGCGGGATGGGCATCGCCACCGTCGTCGAGCGTCTCTGACCGTCCTCTTCCCGGCCAACCCCGTTACGGAGCAGCAGCAATGGCAGTTATTTCGACGAGTACCACCATCCGCTGGGAACAGGACGAGACCGGCGTCGTCACCCTCGTACTCGACGACCCCAACCAGTCCGCCAACACGATGAACCGGGCCTTCAAGGACTCCATCGCGGCGATCGCCGACCGCGCCGAGGCCGAGAAGGACTCCATCCGGGGCATCGTCTACACCTCCGCCAAGAAGACCTTCTTCGCGGGCGGCGACCTCAAGGACATGATCCAGGTCGGCCCGGAGAACGCCCAGCAGGCCTTCGACACCGGCACCGCCATCAAGAACTCGCTGCGCCGCATCGAGACCCTGGGCAAGCCGGTCGTCGCCGCCATCAACGGCGCCGCGCTCGGCGGCGGTTACGAGATCGCGCTCGCCAGCCACCACCGCGTCGCGCTCGACGCCCCCGGCTCCAAGATCGGCCTGCCCGAGGTGACGCTCGGCCTGCTCCCGGCGGGCGGCGGCGTGACCCGTACCGTACGGCTGATGGGCATCGCGGACGCGCTCCTCAAGGTGCTGCTCCAGGGCACCCAGTACTCCCCGCGGCGGGCGCTTGAGAACGGCCTGGTGCACGAGGTCGCGGCGACGCCCGAGGAGATGCTCGCCAAGGCCCGCGCCTTCATCGACGCCCACCCCGAGTCCCAGCAGCCCTGGGACGCCCCGGGCTACCGGATCCCGGGCGGCACCCCGTCGAGCCCCAAGTTCGCCGCCAACCTGCCCGCCTTCCCGGCCAACCTGAAGAAGCAGCTGAACGGCGCCCCCTACCCGGCCCCGCGCAACATCCTCGCGGCCGCCGTCGAGGGCTCCCAGGTCGACTTCGAGACCGCGCTGACCATCGAGGCCCGCTACTTCACCGAGCTGGTCACCGGGCAGACCGCGAAGAACATGATCCAGGCGTTCTTCTTCGACCTCCAGGCCGTCAACTCCGGCGCCAACCGCCCCAAGGGCATCGTGGAGCGCCCGGTCCGCAAGGTCGCCGTCCTCGGCGCCGGCATGATGGGCGCGGGCATCGCGTACTCGTGCGCCCGGGCCGGCATCGAGGTCGTCCTCAAGGACGTCTCGCCGGAGGCCGCGCGCAACGGCAAGGCGTACTCCGAGAAGCTCCTCGCCAAGGCGCTCTCCCGGGGCCGCACCACCGAGGCCGAGCGCGACGAGCTGCTCGCCCGGATCACCCCCACCGCCACCCCGCAGGACCTGGCGGGCTGCGACGCGGTCATCGAGGCCGTCTTCGAGAGCACCGAGCTCAAGCACAAGGTGTTCCAGGAGATCCAGGACATCGTCGAGCCGGACGCGCTGCTCTGCTCCAACACCTCGACCCTGCCGATCACCGGCCTGGCCGAGGGCGTCTCGCGCCAGGAGGACTTCATCGGGCTGCACTTCTTCTCGCCCGTCGACAAGATGCCGCTCGTCGAGATCATCAAGGGCGAGCGCACCGGCGAGGAGGCGCTGGCCCGCGCCTTCGACCTGGTCCGCCAGATCAGGAAGACCCCGATCGTGGTGAACGACTCGCGCGGCTTCTTCACCTCGCGGGTCATCGGCCAGTTCATCAACGAGGGCGTCGCGATGCTCGGCGAGGGCGTCGAGCCCGCGTCGATCGAGCAGGCGGCGGGCCAGGCGGGCTACCCCGCCAAGGTGCTCTCGCTGATGGACGAGCTGACCCTCACCCTGCCCCGCAAGATCCGCGACGAGACGCGGCGGGCGGTCGAGGAGGCCGGCGGCGTCTGGCCCGGCCACCCGGCGGACGCGGTCATCGACCGCATGGTCGACGAGTTCGGCCGCACCGGCCGCAGCGGCGGCGCGGGCTTCTACGAGTACGACGGCGACGGCAAGCGCGTCCGCCTCTGGCCGGGGCTGCGCGAGCACTTCGGCAAGCCGGGCGCGGAGGTCCCCTTCGAGGACATGAAGGAGCGGATGCTCTTCGCGGAGTCCCTCGACACCGTCCGCCTCTTCGAGGAGGGCGTGCTCACCTCGGTCGCCGACGCCAACATCGGCTCCATCATGGGCATCGGCTTCCCGGCCTGGACGGGCGGCGTGATGCAGTACATCAACGGGTACGAGGGTGGTCTGCCGGGCTTCGTGGCCCGCGCCCGCGAGCTGGCCGAGCGCTACGGCGACCGGTTCCTGCCGCCCGCGCTGCTCGTGGAGAAGGCGGAGAAGGACGAGAAGTTCGCCGACGCGTAAGCGAGGGGCGAGGGGCGAGGGGCGAGGGGCCGGGGGGCCGGGGACGGCGTTCCCGGCCCCTCGCCCCCTCGGTCCCCTCGTTCCGGCTATTCCGCTTCCGCGCGGAACGCCGCCCGCAGCTCCTCCTTGAGCGAGCGCTGGAACGCCGTGACCAGCGCCTGCACCACCATGGGCTGCATATGGGCCGACAGCGACCGCATCGCCGCCACATGGTCGGGGTCCGACTCCCGCTCCCGGTACGGGTTCCACACCTCGTCCCGGAACAGCCGCGTCAGCTCGTGCGCGGCCGAGCGGGTGTGTTCCAGCAGTACGGTCCGCGCCGCCAGGATCGTCTCGTGCGCGATCGGCACGTCCAGGAGCTGCACCCCGAGCGCGAGCAGGCCCGGGTCGACCAGGAACGCGTCGGTCTTCCCCTCGGTCCGCTCAAGGACGCTCATCGCGGCCAGCCGGTCGAGGTCCGTGTCGGACAGCGCCCGCCCGGCCCGCCGCTCCAGCTCGGCCCGGGTCGCCTCCTCGGCCGCGTCCGGGGCCCAGGAGGCGACCACGGCGCGGTGGATGGCCAGGTCGTGCGCGCTGAGGTCGGGCGGCAGCTGCTCCAGATACCGCTCGATCGCGGCCAGCGTCATCCCGTGGTGCTGCAACTCCTCGATCAGCGCGAGCCGGGACAGGTGCGCCGGACCGTAGTGGCCGACGCGGCGCGGCCCGATCGCGGGCGGCGGCAGCAGGCCGCGCGTGCTGTAGAAACGGATGGTGCGGACGGTGACCCCGGCCCGCGCGGCCAGTTCGTCGACCGTCAGGGTCGGCTCCTCGGTCTCCGTCGCCATGGCGGTGCCTCGTTTCCCCGGGTGCGCGGACTGCGACGCAACAGTATTGCTGTCTCACCACTGTTGTCACCCACCCGGGAACGGACCGCCCCGGCCGGCTCAGCCGCCCGCGACCAGCGGGTAGTGGTCGGAGAGGTTGGTGTACGTGTAGCTCTTGCCCCAGCTGCTCACCGTCCAGGGCGCCGACTGCTCCTTGACGACGTTGTTGTTCCAGCCGGAGGGACGCGCGTGCCCCTGGTAGTGCAGCACGTAGTCGAGGTCCTCGCGCGCCTCCCCGGGGTAGCGGTAGGCGGCGATCGAGTTGTCGACGGTGTCGAACGAGTACGTGTGGCCGGTGCGCGAGTCCGCCGCGACCAGGCCGCCGTCGGTGAGCATCGAGGCGTACTCGGAGCTGTGCGAGTCGACGTTGAGGTCACCGGCGAGCATGACCTCCTCGTTCGCCGGGATGTTCTTGGCGCCGAGGAACGACTTGACCGCCTTGAGCTGGAGCGAGCGGTCCTTGGCGGCCTCGCCCGCACCGCACCCGGAGTCGGTGGACTGCAGATGGGTGCCGACGACGTGCACCTTGGCGCCGTTGACATTGAGCACGACGTACGCGATGCCCTTGTTGGACCACCAGTCGGCCCCGCAGGCGTCCTTGAAGATCACCTGCTCCTTGCGCAGGATCGGCCACTTGCTGAGCACGGCGACGCCGCCGTCCTCGGGGGTGGTCGAGGAGTACGAGCCGCTCGTCGCGTCCCAGCCGTCCTTGCTCCGGCCGACGACCGGCGTCTGGTACGGGTACTGGGCGGCGGCGTTCCGCTTCAGCGCGTCCGACGTGGAGTTGTCGAACGCCTCCTGGAGGACGACGACGTCGTTGCCCTGGAAGAAGGACGCGGCGGGTATCGCCTGGGCGCGGTGCTCCTGGCCCCAGTTCGGGTACAGACTGGTGCTCATCATGAACGTGTTGTAGGTCAGGACCTTGAGCCGGGGCGCGTCCGCCGCAGCTGTGGCGGCCGATGCCGAAGGGGTGGCGGCGGCCAGCGTGGCGGCGGCGAGCGCGGTGGCGAGGGCCGCGCCGGGGACACGGCGAAGCGCGGAGTGCGGCACTGGAACTCCCGTGGGTGGAGTGGGGGGTTGGACTGGCGGGCACATCAAATCAGCCACAGTTACTTCGGGGTAACCGTCCGGTGGCGCATTTCTTGCCGAGGCCCTACGAGCGGGCGATCTTGCGCGGAGACGTTCGGTGCGAGAGGGCATCCAGGGGACGCGGGACGACAGAGGTGCTCTGTCGGGCAAGGGGTGACAGAGAGGGAATTGTGTCATCTGTCATCTGGTAAATCTGGATACATGATCGAAGGCCGTACGCCGTCCGACCCCGTCCCGCCTCCGCCCGGCGGCGTCCTGTGGAGCCTCGCCGGCGACGTGCGGATGCTGCTCACGCTGCCCGCCGCACTCACCCTCCAGGTCGCGCACCCGGCCGTCGGCGCCGGGGTCGACGAGCACTCCGTGTTCCGGACCGACCCCTGGGGGCGCGGCGAGCGCTCCCTGCGCTCCCTCCAGCTCTGGGTGTACGGCGGCGAGGCGGCCGTCGAGGAGGGGCGGCGGCTGCGCCGGCTGCACCGGACCATCCAGGGCACCGACACCCGGGGCCGCCGCTACCACGCGCTGACCCCGGCGAACTACGCCTGGGTGCACGCCACCGGCTACCCCGTCTTCGCCCACTCCCAGAAGTATCTGAACCGCCCCCTCGCCGAGGCCCAGGAGCGGCAGATGTACGCGGAGTGGCTCCAGGTGGGGCGCATCCTGGGCATCCACGACCGGGACATGCCGCAGACCATCGAGGAGTTCTGGCCGTACTACCGCAAGATGCTGGGCGCCGAGATCGCCTCGAACGCGGTCGTCGAGGAGCTGGTGTCCGTCGACGCGAAGGTCCCGGCCCCCGACCGGGGCCCGCTGCCCGTCCGGCTGCTGCTCCGGCTGTTCTGGCCGGTGCTCCTGCCGCCCATGGCCCGCTTCCGGCGGTTCGTGACCGTCGGGTTCCTGCCGCCGGACGCGCGCGAGGCGCTGGGCCTGGAGTGGACCGACGCGCAGGAGCGGAAGCTGCGCCGGTTCGGCCGCGTGGTGCGGGCCGTCGTGCCCGTACTGCCCGAGCGGCTGCGCTACCTGCCGCTCGCCCGGGACGCGAGGGCGCGGTTCAGGCGCTGACCGAAGCCCCCGGCCACTTCCCTCAGGCCGAAGCCCGGTGCACCAGCGCCGTCTCCGTGATCACCGACGTCGGGGTGTCGGCCGGGCCCTCGGCCAGGCCCCTCAGCAGCAGCCGGGCCATCAGCCGGCCCATGCCCTCTATGTCCTGGCGGACCGTGGTCAGCGGAGGGTCGGTCGTCTCGGCGACCCCGCGCATGTCGTCGAAGCCGACCAGGGCCACGTCCTCGGGCACCCGGCGCCCGCGCTCGCGCAGCACCCGCAGGGCGCCCGACGCCATCAGATCGTTCGCGGCGAACACCGCGTCCAGGTCCGGGCGTCGCTCCAGCAGCCGGGCCATCGCGCGGGCCCCGCTCTCCTCGGTGAAGGCGCCGTCCGCGATCAGCTCCGGATCGGCGCCGGGCAGGACGTCGTGGAACCCGTCGAGCCGGTCCGTCGCCGACGTCTGGTCGCGCGGGCCCGCGATATGGGCGATACGGGTACGGCCGAGCGAGAGCAGATGGCGTACGGCCTCCCGGGCGCCGCCCCGGTTGTCGGCGTCCACGTACGGGACGGGCCGCTCTCCCGGTGCCGTCGGCCAGCTCGGGCGGCCCCCGTACACCGTCGGCATCCCCGTCCTGCGGGCGATCGCGGGCAGCGGGTCGTCGGTGTGCAGCGAGAAGGCGAGCGCGCCGTCGACGTGGCCGCCCGCCAGATAGCGCGCGACCCGGTCGTAGTCGCCCGGCCCCTCCACCAGGAGCAGCACCAACTGCATGTCCTGCGCGGTGAGTTCCTTGCTGATGCCCCGGACCTGCTGCGAGAAGAACGGGTCGGAGAAGATCCTGATCTCCGGCTCGGCGATGATCACGGCGACGGCGCCGGTGCGGCGGGTGACCAGGGTCCGGGCCGCGTGGTTGGGGACGTACCCCAGCTCCTCGACCGCCTGGCGCACCTTGTCGACGAGCGGTGGCCGCACCCCCGCGCCGCCGTTGACGACCCGGGAGGCCGTGGCCCGCGAGACGCCGGCGCGCGCGGCGACGGCTTCCAGTGTGGGGCGGGACCCAGGGTGCGGCTCGGTCAACGGGGGTGCTCCTCGTACGCGGCGGCGGTGTGCCACGCATAGCGTACGAGGTAAGCCCCGCGCCCCTTAAGGGGCGCGGGGAACTGCGCGACCAGCCACAGACGGCCCGCAGCCGAATCACCGCACCTCCAGCGGAGCGTTACCCGTGGATCTCGTTGGTCGCCGCGATCTTCTTCCAGGACTTCGGCTGCGCCGCCGGCGCAGCGGCCGGACCGGCCGCCGGCTTCGCCCTCTTCGCGGCCGGGGCGGCCGGCTTGACGGGCTGGTACAGCCAGGTGTCGAAGAGCCCGGCGAGCGGCTTGCCGGAGATCTTCTCGGCGTACTGCACGAAGTCGCCCACCTTGGCGTTGCCGTACTGGTGGGCCGTCGGCCAGCCCTTCAGGAGCGCGAAGAAGGTCTGGTCGCCGACCGTGTTGCGCAGCGCCTGGAGGGCGAGCGCGCCCCGGTCGTAGACGGCGAGGTCGAACTGGTTCTCCGCGCCCGGGTCGCCCGGCTTCACCTTCCAGAACGCGTCGTCGGCCGGGTGCTGCGCGTACACGTAGTCCGCGAGCTCCTGCGCGGTGCCCTCGCCCTCCTTCTCCGACCAGAGCCACTGGGCGTAGCGGGCGAAGCCCTCGTTGTTCCAGATGTCCTTCCAGCCGTCCACCGAGACGCTGTCGCCGTACCACTGGTGGGCCAGTTCGTGGACGACCACCGAGGCGTTGGCGCCGTTCGCGAACTGCCTGGGGCTGTAGTACGGCCGCGTCTGGGTCTCCAGGGCGAAGCCGGTGGTCACGTTCGGCACATAGCCGCCGACCGAGTTGAACGGGTACGGGCCGTAGAGGTCGCTCAGCCACTCGGCGACCTCCTTGGTGCGCTCGATGCTGGCGCGCGCGGCGCCGTCGTTGTCGCCGAGGTCCTTGCTGTACGCGTTGATGACCGGCAGGCCGCTCGCGGTGGTGTCGGTGGTGATGTCGAACCTGCCGATCGCCAGCGTCGTCAGATAGGTGGCCTGCGGCTTGTTGGAGCGCCAGTTGTACCGCGTCCAGCCCCGCGCGGAACTCTGCGACTGGAGCGTGCCGTTGCTGATCGCCTGGGTGCCTTCGGGCACGAGCACCGACACGTCGTACGTGGCCTTGTCCAGCGGGTGGTCGTTGGACGGGAACCACCACACGGCCGAGTCGGGCTCCTGCGCCGCCACACCGCCGTCCGGGGTGCGGTGCCAGGCCGTGTACCCGTCGACGCTGAGCTCGGACGGCTTGCCCGCGTACTTCACCACCACCGAGACCGGCTTGCCCTTGGCCAGCGGCGCGGCCGGGGTGATCTCCAGCTCCTGGGTGCCGGACCTGGTGTACTTCGCCTTGGTTCCGTTGACCCTGATCTCGCTCACCGCGAGCCCGAAGTCGAGGTTGAAACGGGAGAGGCTCTGCGTGGTGGTGGCCAGGATCGTCGCCGTGCCCTCCAGGAGGTCGGTGGCGGGCTGGTACTTCAGTCTCAGGTCGTAGTGGGAAACGTCGTAACCGCCATTGCCGCTGCTCGGGTAGTAGGGGTCGCCGATACCCGGGGCGCCCGGTGCGAAGTCCGTCGCGGATGCCGGGATCGCCAGCAGCAGGGACGCGGCGAGCACGCTCGGGGCGAGGATTTTGCGGTGCACGAGTGCTCCAAGTCGTCGGGGTGAACGATCTCTTCGGACCCTATTCAGCGCCCGCCCGGTAGGTCATGTCCATGGCCCCTCCTGTCACACGATCGCCATTGCGCCGACATGTTGACCTGATCGTCCCGGAGCGCTTCTGGACCGCGCCTGCCCCCTTTTGCACGGGAGTTGACGGGAGTACCGTCCGCCCATGCCGATTCCTGCGCGGTCCAGCCGCACAAGGTTCAGATCGCTCCGGTCGCCCCGTTGGGCGCGCCTGCTCGTAGTGGCGGCCGCGGCCGCCCTGACGGCCCTGTTCCTCTCCCCGGCGGGCGCCCAGGCCGCCCGCGCCAGGGAAAGCACGCCCGTCTACTCGTACGAGAACGCGATACGCGAATCCGTCTGGGTCGACACCCGGCTCGACGAGGACGGCGACGGCAGAAGCGACCGGGTCGCCGTCGACATAGTCCGCCCCCGCGAGCCCGCGAGCCAGGGCCGCAAGGTTCCGGTCATCATGGACGCCTCGCCGTACTACGCCTGCTGCGGGCGCGGCAACGAGAGCCAGCTCAAGACGTATGACCCGCAGGGCAACGTCGTCCAGATGCCGCTCTTCTACGACAACTACTTCGTGCCGCGCGGCTACGCCTTCGTCGGCGTCGACCTGGCCGGAACCAATCGCTCGGACGGCTGCGTCGACATCGGCGGACCCTCCGACATCCAGTCCGCCAAAGCGGTCGTCGACTGGCTGAACGGCCGCGCCCGCGGCTACACCACACGGACCGGCGGCCAGCGGGCGAGCGCGGGCTGGACCAACGGCCGCACCGGAATGATCGGCAAGAGCTGGGACGGCACCATAGCCAACGGCGTGGCCGCCACCGGCGTCGAAGGCCTCAGGACGATCGTCCCGATCAGCGCCATATCCTCCTGGTACGACTACTACTTCGCCAAGGGCGCCCCGCTCTACGACTCCGGGCCCGACTGGCTCTCCAACGTGGTGGAGAACCCCCAGGCGCAGGCCCACTGCGGTGCCGTACAGCGGAAGCTGGTCGAAGGGGCGCCGCGCACCGGCGACTGGACGCCGCTGTGGAGCGGGCGCGACTACGTGGCCGACGCGGGCGACGTCAAGGCGAGCGTGTTCGTGGTGCACGGCATGCAGGACCTGAACGTACGGACCAAGAACTTCGGCCAGTGGTGGGACGCGCTGGCGGCACACGGCGTCGAGCGCAAGATCTGGCTCTCCCAGACCGGGCACGTCGACCCCTTCGACTACCGCCGCGCCGACTGGGTCCCCACCCTCCACAAGTGGTTCGACCACTACCTCCTCGGCTACGACAACGGCATCGAGCGCGCGCCGATGGCCGACATCGAGCGCCACCCCGACCAGTGGTCCACCGACCGCACCTGGCCCCCGGCCGGCACCCGTGACGCCGTACTGCGCCCGGTCACCGGCTCCGCGCCCGGCGTCGGCCGCCTCGCCCTGGACCCGGCGCCCGCCGGCGCGACCGAGACGTTCACCGACGACCCCCAGCTGGACGAGGCGGGCTGGTCCGCCGCCGTGGACCGGTCCACCCCGGAGAAGGCCGGGTTCGTGACCCAGCCGCTCGGCTCCGACCTGCGGCTGTCCGGCTCCTCGAAGGTGACCGTCACCGCGACCCCGACCACCACCAGCGCCCACCTCTCGGCGGTCCTGGTCGACCTGGGCCCCGACACCATCCGCAACTACGGCGGCGACGGCGAGGGCATCCTCACCGGCACCACCCGCACCTGCTGGGGCGCGAGCACGGCCGGGGACAGCGCCTGCTTCAAGGTGACCTCGGCCGACACCAAGGCAGTCGACCACACCGTGTTCAGCCGCGGCTGGGCCGACCTCGGCAACTACGCGGGCGGCACCGGGCAGCCGCTCACCCCGGGCAAGCCGTACACGATCACCCTCGACCTGCACGCCACCGACCACGTCGTCCCGGCCGGCCACCGCCTCGCGCTGATCGTGGCGGGCACCGACAAGAACCTCATCGACCCGCCCGCGAGCCGCCCCACCCTCACCCTCGACCTCGCCCGCACCTCGGCGAAGCTGCCGCTCCTCGGCGGTACGGGGGCGTTCCGGCGGGCCACGTCCGCCGCCCCGCACCACCTCGCGCCGCAGGTCCCGCACCCGGCCGGCGTCGAGGTCCCGCGCCTGCTCCGCCCGGTCCCGGAGGCGCGATGAGAGGCCGCACCCCGCTCCTCGGCGTCACCGTAGCCGCACTCGCCGTGCCCCTGGTGACGGTCCCGGCGCGGGCGACCGCGAGCCCGCCCCGTACCGGCTTCGAGGTGAGCGCCGGGGCGCGCTGGACCGGTGAGCGCCGGGGCGCGCTGGACCGGTGAGCGCGAGGAGCAGGACTTCCTGGCGGCCCTCGCCCAGGGCAGCAGCCAAGCCTCGGTCCTGCGCATCGGCACCACCACGCAGGGCCGCCCGCTCCAGCTCGTCCGCGTCGGCAGCGGGCACACCGCGAACCGGGTCCTGCTGGTGTGCAGCCAGCACGGCGACGAGCCGGCCGGCCGCGAGGCCTGTCTGGTCACCGTCCGCGACCTCGCCTACGCGAAGGACCGGGCGACCCGGCAGCTCCTGGCGCACACCACGCTCTACGTCGTACCGACCGCCAACCCGGACGGCAGGGCCGCCGACACCCGCGTCAACGCCGACGGCGTCGACATCAACCGCGACCACATCGCCCTGCGGACGCCCGAGGCACGGGCCGTGGCGGCGGTCCTGCGCGACGAACAGCCCGACGTCGTCTACGACCTGCACGAGTACGGGTCCACGCCCAAGTGCTACGACAGGGACCTGTTCGACCTGTGGCCGCGCAACCTCAACACCGCCCCGGCGGTGCACGAGGAGGCCAGGACGCTGTCGAGCGCGTACGTACGGGAGGCCGCCCGGGCGGACGGGTTCTCCACCGGTACCTACGGCATCTGGACCGACCCCGTCACCGGTGACCCGGTCAAACAGGTCGCGGGCGACGGCCAGGAGCGGATCCTGCGCAACACGGCGGGCGTCAAACACGCCGTGGGCCTGCTCATCGAGAGCCGCGTGGACGCGGCGAGCGACGCCGAGAAGACCGACCCGGCACTCAACAACCGGCGCCGGGTGGTCTCCCAGCTGAGCGGACTGCGCGGGCTGCTGAGCTTCACGGCGGAGCGCAGGCGCGGCATCGAGGCGGCGACCTCGGCCGCCCGGCTGGCCGGATACCGCGACCGGGGGCCGGTCTACGTCGGGGGCGCGGACAACGAGCCCGCCACCCCCGCGCAGACCCTCGCCGAGCCCCCGTGCGGCTACCGCCTCACCGCCGCCCAGTACGCCGAGGTGAAGGACCGGCTCGCCCTGCACGGCATCAGGGCGAGGCGGTCCGGCGACGGCGCGTTCGTCCCGCTGCGCCAGCCGCTGCGGGCGCTCGTGCCCCTGCTGCTCGACGCCCGTGCGCAGTACGGGCTGACGGCGGCCGAACCCGTACGGCGCTGCTGAGACGGGTTCTCACCGGAGGGGAGTGCG
Source organism: Streptomyces sp. NPDC059994 (assembly GCF_042737755.1). Classification (NCBI taxonomy): domain Bacteria; kingdom Bacillati; phylum Actinomycetota; class Actinomycetes; order Kitasatosporales; family Streptomycetaceae; genus Streptomyces; species Streptomyces sp. NPDC059994. Next base: position 29,404 of record NZ_JBHWUR010000025.1, on the reverse strand, counting down.
GGAGGCGGCCAGTGCGGCCGCCTCCCGCGCACACCCCCAGGCGACGGTGACCCCGGCGCCGCCGTGCCCGTAGTTGTGCACCAACAGGCCGCCGGACGCGGTGGCTTCGGCCTCGATCCGCACCCCCGCGTCCCGCACCGGCCGCAGCCCCACCCGGTGGGCGAGCACCCGCGCCCCGGCGATCTCCGGACGCACCAGGGCGCACCGCGCCACGATCTCCTCGGCGACGCGCGGGTCCGGGGTGAGGTCCCAGTCGTCGTCCTGCGCGGTGCCGCCGAGCAGCAGCCCGTAGGGCTGGGGGAAGAAGTAGGTCGTATCGCTGGAGGAGTGGTCGACGGAGGTGTACCACTCGGTCACCCCGGGGTTCTCGACGACCACCAACTGGCCGCGCACCGGCCGCATCCCGGCGTCGGGCACGAGCGTACGGGCGCCCAGGCCCGTGCAGTTGACCACGACCGGCGCGTCCGACCAGGGGCCTCCCCTGGTCGAACGGAGTGGAGAGTGCGGGGAAGCGTCGAGCGCACGCCTCTCCACCGTCCCGCCCGCCGCCTCCAGACGCTCTCGCAGCCAGGCCAGGTGCACCGGCATGTCGATCAGCGGTATCCGGGCGTGCACCCCCTGCGCCGACTGGCGCAGCCCGTCCACCTCGGCCGCCCACGGCCCCAGTTCGGAGAGCCGGATGCCCGACTGCAGCCCCTCGACGAGCCGCACCCCGGTCCGCCCGGGATCGGCGGCCATCTCCTCGTACACCCGCAAGGAGGCGAGCGCCCACTCGCCGACGAGCCCGGCGGGCTCGATGCGGTACGGCCACCACAGCGCCCCCGCCACCGCCGACGTCGTCTCCCCGACCGGATCCCGGCTCCACACGCTCACTTGGCGGCCCGACTCCGCCAGGACCACCGCCGTGGTCAGACCGATGACTCCGCCACCCAGCACGATCATCTGTTCGCTCATGCCGGGACGGTAGCGGAATGGGTGACGTCGTGCTCGGATCAGCCGCGGAGGGGAATACTCAGGACATGTCTGCCGCGTACGCGACCTTCGGACTCGCCCCCGCGATGCGGGCAGGCGATATCGCGGGGGCCCATTCTCCCCAACTGCACCGCGACTTCATGGACTTCGTCGTCGACGGACGGCCGCTGCTGCTCCAACTCGCCGACCTGGACGCCGTCTCACCGCTCGCGGCGGACGTGCCGCCCGCCATCCTCGGCGCCCAGGTGCGCAGCCTGCTCCTGGAGACCGAACCGCCGCTGGCCCACGGGCGGTACGTGGTCTATGCCTGCCCGGAGTGCGAGGACCTGGCGTGCGGCGCGGTCACCGCCGTCATCGAGCGCTCGGGCGACGACATCATCTGGCGCGACTTCGCCTGGCAGACCGGGCCCGTGCCGGATCTGCGACTCAACGGCTACCACGGGATAGGGCCGTTCCGCTTCCGCGCCCAGGAGTACAGAGCCGCCCTGGAGCGGCTGCTCTCCGACGAGCCGCCCCGGCGCCGGGTCCTGCTGATCGGGGCCCGCGCGACCGTCCTCGGCAAGCTCGCGGCGGCCCTGCGCTCGATCGGCATCGGCGCGGACATCGCGCACGACGTGACCGACGCGATCCCGCAGGAGCTCGCCACCTACGGGGCGGTCGCCTTCGGCCGCGCGATCCCGGAGGCCGAACGCGCGGCGGTGCGCGCCGCGTTCGGACGCGCCCACGCGCACCCCGTCTACGTGACGGGTCTGGCCCCCATCACCCCGCTCCTGGTGGCCCAGCTGGAACAGGCCCTGGACCGCACACCGCCGGGCCAGCGCCGCCTCACCTACCTCTCCGCCTCCCCGGACGAGGCCCGGCTCGCGGTCGGCGCGACCTGCCGTGTCCGGCTCACCGCGTACCGCCTGGACCGGCTGCACCGCGTCCACACCCAGGAAGTCCTGGACGCGGTCCTCGACCCGGGGCCGCACCGCATCCCGCTGGACGAGCGCGCCCTGCGCGGCGAGTCCTTCCTGGTGGCCCGCACCACGGGCGGGGTGATCACGACCGCGGTGGTGCGCTGAAGCGGTCCACTGGACCGGAGCACGGAACCGGTCCGCCGAGCAGGAGGGCCAGGCCCCGGCCGATACCCGTCGGCCGGCGCCGGCACACCCCAGTAGGATCTATGTCCTCATGACTGCCACTCTCGTCGCCAAGGACCTCGCCGCCGGCCACGGCGACCGCACGCTCTTCGCCGGGCTCGACCTCGTCGTCGCCCCCGGTGACGTCATCGGCCTCGTCGGGGCGAACGGGGCGGGGAAGTCCTCCCTGCTCCGGCTGCTCGCCGGACTCGACACACCGGAGGAGGGCGAGCTGCGGCTCTCCCCGCCGGGCGCCACCGTGGGGCACCTGCCGCAGGAGCCGGACCGGCGCCCCGGCGAGACCGTCCGCGCCTTCCTCGCCCGCCGCACCGGCGTGGCCGCCGCCCAGGAGGCCATGGACACGGCCACCCAGGCCCTGGTCGACGGAGCACCCGGCAGCGACGACGCGTACGCGGAGAGCCTGGAGCGCTGGCTCGACCTCGGCGGCGCCGACCTGGACGAGCGCGCCGAGGAGGTGGCGGCCACCCTCGGCCTCACCATCGGCCTCGACCAGCCGATGACGGCCCTCTCCGGCGGTCAGGCCGCCCGCGCGGGACTGGCCTCGCTGCTGCTCTCGCGGTACGACGTGTTCCTGCTCGACGAGCCCACCAACGACCTCGACCTGGACGGTCTGGAGCGCCTGGAGTCCTTCGTCAAGGGCCTGCGCGCGGGCACGGTCGTGATCAGCCACGACCGCGAGTTCCTCACCCGTACCGTCACCAAGGTGCTCGAACTCGACCTCGCCCAGCAGCAGATCACGCTCTACGGCGGCGGCTACGAGGCGTATCTGGAGGAGCGCGAGACCGCCCGCAGGCACGCCCGCGAGGACTACGACGAGTACGCGGACAAGCGCTCGGCCCTGGAGGGCCGGGCCCAGATGCAGCGCGGCTGGATGGACAAGGGCGTCAAGAACGCCCGCCGCAAGGCCGGCGACAACGACAAGCTCGGCCGGAAGTTCCGCAGCGACGCCAGCGAGAAGCAGGCCTCCAAGGCCCGCCAGACCCAGCGCATGATCGAGCGCCTGGACGTCGTCGACGAGCCCCGCAAGGAGTGGGAGCTCCGTATGGAGATCGCGTCCGCCCCGCGCTCGGGCGCGGTCGTCGCCACTCTCAGCCAGGCCGAGATCCGGCGCGGCGACTACACCTTCGGCCCCGCGTCCCTCCAGATCGACTGGGCCGACCGCGTGGCGATCACCGGCGCCAACGGCGCGGGCAAGTCCACCCTGCTCGCCGCCCTGCTCGGCCGCCTCCCGCTCGACGCGGGGCGGGCTACGCTCGGCTCCGGCGTCGTCGTCGGCGAGGTCGACCAGGCCCGGGGGCTCTTCGTCGGCGAGGAGCCCCTGCTCGACGCGTTCTGCGCGGCCGTCCCCGACACCGAGCCGGCCGAGGTGCGCACGCTCCTCGCCAAGTTCGGCCTGCGGGCCGACCACGTACTGCGCACCGCCGCCTCGCTCTCGCCCGGCGAGCGCACCCGGGCGGCGCTCGCGCTGCTCCAGGGCCGGGGCGTCAACCTGCTCGTCCTCGACGAGCCGACCAACCACCTCGACCTCCCGGCGATCGAGCAGCTGGAGTCCGCCCTCGACTCGTACACCGGCACCCTGCTCCTGGTCACCCACGACCGCCGGATGCTGGACGCGGTGCACACCACCCGGCGCATCGAGGTCGCCGACGGCAAGGTCACCGAGGAGTGATCTGACCGGGCAGCGCCGCGAGCCCCGTTCTGCCAGCCGGTCCCGTATCTGCTGACGCTCGCGCCGAGCGCGACGACGCTGGTCCTGGGCGGCGTCGGCCCGCTCGTCCTGTGGCCGCTCACCCTGGTGCTCGCGGCCCTGGCCATCGGCCCGCTCGTCCTGTGGGGCCCGGTCTACCGCCGCGACCACGCCCCCGGACGCGTCCCGTCCGACGGCGGTGCTGTGGGGCGTGGCGCCGTGGCTGTACGCGTACCACCTCTTCGTGGTCTCGGCGCGCGTCTTCGTCCGCCTGGCCCGCGGCCCGCAACGGCTGGGCCACAACCCGCCGCGACGCGAAACCGATCACGACCGGGCCAGGGGCCCTGGAGGGCCAGGGGCGGGGCGCCCTGCCCTCCCTCTCCACCTGGCTGTGGGCACGCGTGCCGCCAGGGGCGATGGGGGTCTCCGCCCGCTCTTCAAGAGCTTGGGGGAGGGTGGGCACAGCGGCACCCGTCCCCGGGCCACCGCTCCACCTCCCCGGCCCCCGTACCGCGCGCCCTGGCGGCAGACATGCCCACAGCGGCGTCAGCGCTTCCCGCGCCCCCCGGACCCCTTCGCATCCAGCAGCCCCGCCTTCCGCAAGGCATCCGCCATCGCCCCGTTCGCGGGCGCCGGTGCCTGCCGACCACGGTCGCGGTCGCGCTCGCCACCCCGGCGGTCACCGCCGCCCCGGCGCGGCTGCGGGGGCCGCCCACCCCGCTCCTCCCGCTTCGCCCCGCCGCCCGAGGCGCCCGTGCTCGCCTCGTCATCCAGCCGCAGCGTCAGCGAAATCCGCTTGCGCGGCACATCCACGTCCAGGACCTTCACCTTGACGATGTCGCCCGGCTTGACCACCTCGCGGGGGTCCTTCACGAACGTCTTGGACAGGGCCGACACATGCGCGAGCCCGTCCTGGTGCACCCCGATGTCGATGAACGCGCCGAACGCCGCCACGTTCGTCACCACGCCCTCCAGCACCATCCCCGGCTCCAGGTCGCCGATCTTCTCGACGCCGTCCTTGAAGGTCGCCGTCTTGAAGGCGGGCCGCGGGTCGCGACCGGGCTTCTCCAGCTCGCGCAGGATGTCCGTGACGGTCGGCAGACCGAACGTCTCGTCCACGAACGTGTCCGGCCGCAGCGACCGCAGCACCGCCGTGTTGCCGATGAGCGCCGCCACCTCGCTCCCCGTCGACTTCACCATCCGGCGCACCACCGGATACGCCTCGGGGTGCACGCTGGACGAGTCCAGCGGGTCGTCGCCGCCGCGGATCCGCAGGAAGCCCGCGCACTGCTCGTACGCCTTCGGGCCCAGCCGGGCCACGTCCTTGAGCGCCTTGCGGGAGCGGAACGGGCCGTTGGCGTCGCGGTGCGCCACGATGTTCTCGGCGAGCCCGGCGCCGATGCCCGAGACGCGCGAGAGCAGCGGCGCGGACGCGGTGTTGACGTCCACGCCCACCCCGTTCACACAGTCCTCCACGACCGCGTCGAGCGAGCGCGAGAGCTTCACCTCGGAGAGGTCGTGCTGGTACTGGCCGACGCCGATCGACTTGGGGTCGATCTTCACCAGCTCGGCGAGCGGGTCCTGGAGGCGGCGGGCGATGGAGACCGCGCCGCGCAGCGACACGTCCATGTCGGGCAGCTCCTGCGAGGCGAAGGCCGACGCCGAGTACACCGAAGCGCCCGCCTCCGACACCATCACCTTGGTGAGCTTCAGCTCGGGGTGCTCGGTGATCAGTTCACCGGCGAGCTTGTCGGTCTCGCGGGACGCCGTGCCGTTGCCGATGGCGATCAGGTCGACCGCGTGCTCCTCGGCGAGCCGCGCCAGCTTGGCGAGCGCCTCGTCCCACTTGTTCGCCGGGACGTGCGGGTAGATCACGTCCGTCGCCACGACCTTGCCCGTCGCGTCCACGACGGCCACCTTCACGCCCGTACGGAACCCGGGGTCGAGCCCCAGCGTCGCGCGCGTCCCGGCCGGGGCGGCGAGCAGCAGGTCGCGCAGGTTCGAGGCGAAGACCCGCACCGCCTCGTCCTCGGCGGCCGTGCGCAGCCGCAGCCGCAGGTCGATGCCGAGGTGGACGAGGATCCGGGTGCGCCACGCCCAACGGACGGTGTCCGCCAGCCACTTGTCGCCCGGCCGGCCCCGGTCGGCGATGCCGAAGCGGCGCGCCACCATGTTCTCGTACGCGGAGGGGCCGGGGACTTCCGAGGGTTCCTCGGGCTCCAGGACCAGGTCGAGGACGTCCTCCTTCTCGCCGCGCAGCATCGCCAGGACCCGGTGCGAGGGCAGCGCCGTGAACGGCTCGGTGAAGTCGAAGTAGTCGGCGAACTTGGCGCCCGCCTCCTCCTTGCCCGCGCGGACCTTCGCCACGAGGCGGCCCTTCGTCCACATCCGCTCGCGCACCTCGCCGATCAGGTCGGCGTCCTCCGAGAACTGCTCGGTGAGGATGGAGCGGGCGCCCTCCAGGGCCGCCGCCGGGTCCGCTACGCCCTTGTCCGCGTCGACGAACGCGGCCGCGGCGGCGAGCGGGTCCACCGACGGGTCGGTGAGCAGCCCCTGCGCCAGCGGTTCGAGGCCCGCCTCGCGCGCGATCTGTGCCTTGGTGCGCCGCTTGGGCTTGAAGGGCAGATAGATGTCCTCCAGGCGCGCCTTGGTGTCGGCGGCGCGGATCTGCCGCTCCAGCTCCTCGGTGAGCTTGCCCTGCTCGCGTACGGAGTCGAGGACCGCCGCGCGGCGGTCCTCCAGCTCGCGCAGATACCGCAGCCGCTCCTCCAGGGTGCGCAGCTGGGCGTCGTCGAGCATCTCGGTCGCTTCCTTGCGGTAGCGCGCGATGAACGGCACGGTCGACCCGCCGTCGAGCAGCTCGACGGCGGCCTTCACCTGCCGCTCCCGTACGCCGAGTTCCTCGGCGATCCTGCCTTCGATGGACGTCGTCACGATCACGTACCGCCTTCTCGCAGAGCTTGAGGCGCCATTGTGGCAGGCGGCACCGACAATCGGCGGTCAGCCCTTGCCGGAGAGGTCGGCCGGGAACGCGCCCGCCGCCACCGCCGCCATCAGGAATCCCCGGGCCAGTTCGGTCAGCCGGTCCACGCCGTCCGCGCCGAGCAGCTCGTACGGGGCGAGGTCGAGCCGGTCGGTGCGGTCCTCGACCTCGGCGCGCAGTGCGGTGCCCGCCTCGGTCAACTCGCCCTCGGCGTCCAGGATCCCGCGCTCACGCAGCCGTACGGCGGCCGCGTCCCAGTCGGCGCGCCGCCAGCCGCGCGTGCCCAGGATCCAGCGCGGCGCCATGCCCTTGCCGGTGGCGGTGTGGCTGACCAGCGCCTCCAGCGGGTCGAGCCCGGCGTCGAGCAGTACCGCGAGGTGGCCGTCGCCCCGGTGCTCGCGCAGCAGCGTCGCCGCGTGCCAGTAGGCCAGGTGCGGCTCCTCGGGCACCGGCAGGTCGGCGTGGGCGGCGTACAGCGGCCGGGCGTGGCGGGTGCAGCCCTCGGCGGCGCGCAGGGCGAGGCGCGCGGCCTCGGCCATCTCCGGCGAGGCCACCGCCTCGTCACCGAGGAGGCGCCGCAGGGTGCTGTCGACGGCGCGCAGCCGGGCGGCGAGGACCGTCTCGGGGGAGGCGATGTCCCAGACGGCGGGCACGTGCAGGGCGACCAGCTCGTGGTTGAAGTTGTAGAAGGTGGCGGTGACCGTGCCGGGGCCCACCGCGCCCAGTGCGGCGGCGCGCCCGGCGAAGTAGGCGGCGCGCGCGTCCTCGATGCCGATCTCCGCGAGCTCCTTGGCGAAGTCGGGGGAGAAGTAGACGGTCGAGTGCAGCGGGTTGACGGAGTTGTGGCAGCGGCGGCCGGCGCGCGGCGGGAGAGACGTCATACCCGCAGGTTACCGACTGGTCGGTACGCCGTGAAGTCCCGGGGCGGGACGGGCGCGCCGTGGCAGGAAAGGTGGGGTACTCGTCATTGCGGACATCGGGGGTACCCCGAAGAATCGTGGGTATGGCACAGCGATCCGTCCTCATCGTCCTCTTCGAGGGCGTCCAGAGCCTGGACGTCACCGGCCCCATGGAGGTCTTCACCGGCGCCGGCCACTTCGCCGAGGCCGTGGGCGACGAGTACCTCGTCCGCACCGCCACGCTGGACGGCGGCCCGGTCCGCAGCTCCAGCCGCCTCACCCTCGTCCCCGACTTCGCCCTGGCCCAGGCGCCCGAGCCGCACACCCTGCTGGTGCCGGGCGGCCGCGGCACCCGCGACCCGGACCCGGCCCTCATCACCTGGCTGCGCGAGCACGGGCCGCGGGCCGAGCGGCTGGTCTCCGTGTGCACCGGGGCCGCGCTCCTCGCGGAGGCGGGGCTGCTCGACGGGCGCCGCGCGACCACCCACTGGGCGTACTGCGAGTCCCTCGCGCGCCGGCACCCGAAGGTCACCGTCGAGCCCGACCCCATCTACGTACGCGACGGGAACGTGGCCACCTCGGCGGGGGTGACGGCCGGGATCGACCTCTCCCTCGCGCTCGTCGAGGAGGACCTGGGGCGCGAGGCCGCGCTCACCGTGGCCCGGCACCTGGTGGTGTTCCTGCGCCGCCCGGGCAACCAGGCCCAGTTCAGCGCCCAGCTCTCCGCCCAGACCGCCCGGCGCGAGCCGCTGCGCGAGGTGCAGCACTGGATCACCGAGCACCCCGGCGAGGACCTCTCGGTGGAGGCGCTCGCCGCCCGTGCCCGGCTGTCGCCGCGCCACTTCGCCCGTGCCTTCCACGCCGAGACCGGCTCGACACCCGGCCGCTACGTCGAGCGCGTCCGCGTCGAACACGCCCGGCGCCTGCTCGAAGACACCGCCGACGGAGTCGAGGAGATCTCCCGCGCCTGCGGCTACGGCACTCCCGAAGCGATGCGCCGCGCCTTCCTCAAGTCCCTCGGGACCGCTCCCGCCGAGTACCGGCGCCGGTTCCACCCCGCCGACTGACCCGCCGTCCGACCCACTCCGAGAGGAACCCGATGCAGATCGCCATCCTGCTCTACGACCGCTTCACCTCGCTGGACGCCATCGGCCCGTACGAGATGCTCTGCCGCCTGCCCGACGCCGAGACGGTCTTCGTCGCCGAGCAGGCCGGACCGGTGATCAACGACAGGGGCAGTCTGTACATCGTCGCGCAGAAGAGCCTCGACGAGGTGCGCACCCCGGACGTCGTGGTCGTCCCGGGCGGCCCCGGCACCCGGGAGATCCTCGGCAACGAAGCCCTGACCGGTTGGCTGCGCGCGGTCGACGCCGGTACCACCTGGACGACGTCGGTGTGCACCGGCTCGCTGCTGCTCGCGGCGGCCGGGCTGCTGAAAGGCCGGCGCGCCACCACGCACTGGCTCGGCTACGACGCCCTGGCCGCGCTGGGTGCCGAGCCGACCGGCGAGCGGGTGGTCACCGACGGCAAGTACCTCACCGCCGCCGGGGTCTCCTCCGGCATCGACATGGGGCTCACCCTGGTCGGCCGCCTCGCTGGCGACGAGTTCGCGCAGGCCGTGCAACTGCTGACCGAGTACGACCCGCAGCCGCCCTACGACGCGGGCTCGCCCGACAAGGCCCCGGCGGAGCTGGTGGCCAAGCTGCGCTCGGGCGGCCATGTGCTCGTGGAGTAGCCCGGCCCGCCCCGCGCGGTTCAGCCCGAAGCGGTCCAGCCGAAGCGCGGGGCCCTGCGCTCCAGGAACGCGGCGACGCCCTCGGCGGTGTCGCCGCTGCCGCCCGCCTGCTCCCTCCAGTACGCGTCCCGGTCGGTGCGCCCGTTCGCGAACTCCTTGGCCGCCGCCTGGGTCAGCTGCGAGCGGGCGGTCAGGACGCGGGTGAACTCTGCCACCCGCTTGTCCAGTTCACCGGCCGGCAGCACCTCGTCCACCAGGCCGGTCCGCAGCGCCCGCGCCGAGTCGATCAACTCGGCCGAGAACAGCAGGTACTTGGCGGTCGCGGGACCCACCAGGGCGGCCAGGCGCCGGGTCGAGGACGACGCGTAGACGATGCCGAGCCTGGCGGGCGTGATCCCGAACGAGGCACCCTCCTCCGCGAAGCGCAGATCACAGGCGGCCGCGAGCTGACAGCCGCCGCCCACGCAGTAGCCGCGCACGGCGGCCAGCGTCGGCTTGGGGAAGGCGGCGAGCGCCTCCTCGGCCCCCACCGCGAGCGACTGCGGGTCCTCGCCCGGCCCGGGCGCGCGCAGCGAGGAGATGTCGGCGCCCGCGCAGAACGTCGGCCCGGCACCGGTCAGCACCAGGGCCCGTACGTCCCGGTCGGCGGCCAGCTCGTCGAGCAGCGGCGGCAGCGCCCGCCACATCCCGGCCGTCATCGCGTTGCGCTTGGCGGGGTTGCTGATGACGACGGTGGCCACCCCGTCCGCCACGGTGTGCTCCAGCTGCGGCTCCATGCGCCGGATGCTATCCGCGCGGGCCGCTCCTGTGATCAAGAGGGGCCGACCGGCGATGCCGCGGGGAGAGGCTGGAGGAGAGGCTGACGGCCGCACCCGCATCCGCAAGCGACAGCAGGAAGCTCCGCCGCGGTTTCGGACGGCTGAGCGTCCTCGGCGCGGTCCTCGCGCTCGCGGGTCCGGCCGGTCCCGTCTACCCGTCTACCGGCCGGTCCCGTCTACCCGTCGACCGGCCGGTCCCGTCCATACGGGCGTGGCGGCCCTCACCTCGACGCTCCTGTTCGGCTGGCTGCTGCCGACAGGCGGCGTGGTCGGTCTCATGCACGCGATCCCGTCGCGCGGCGCGAACCTCTCGGTCTGCTTTCGACGGCCTGGGCCTGATCGCGCTCGGCGTCGGCGGCCGGCGGATCGTGGGCCTGGTGACGGACGCGCGGGTGGACACCGACGCCGGGGAGTCCGAATCCGTACCGCAGACATCCCAGCAAGCCGTGGCAAAGCCGTCAGGCAGCGATCAGGGGCGCTTTGGGAGGTGACATAGGCGGGCGATTGCGATCAGAAGGCGTCGATACGCGCTGACTTCTGTTCAGTCGCCCGGCCTGGACCATCCCACTCCCGGACACTCGTTACCAAGAGCCCGACAGCCGAGTGCGAGGGTGGTGCCGGAACATGGAGATCCGCGGGAGCGTGCCACCCGACGCCGCGCCGGCCAGGCCGTTCCCGTACGAGGGGGTCTGGCGCTTCACGGCTCCCGCGATCGACGCCTCGGTCCCGCAGGCCCGGCACGCCGTACGCGACCTGCTCCGCCGGCAGGGCGTGCCCATCCACGACGACCTCGTCCAGGGCCTGCTCCTGATCGTCTCCGAGCTGGTCACCAACGCGGTCAAGCACGCGGCCCTGCTCTCCCCGCAGGTGGCCGTGGAGGTAGCCATCGGCGCCGAGTGGATCCGGGTCTCGGTGGAGGACAACCACCCCTACCGCCCCAAGGCGCTGGAGACCGACTACGGGCAGACGGGCGGGCGCGGACTGCTGCTGGTGCGCGAGATCACCTGCGAGGCGGGCGGGGCCTGCGACGTCGAGCAGACCGTGAGCGGCGGCAAGATCATCTGGGTGGCCCTGCCGCTGGCCCCGGTCTCCGGCGCGGTCACCAGCCCGCGGCAGGCCCTGTGAGCTCCCTGACCGCGGGCCGGGCCGCGTCCAGGACCGTCATGAACCACGCGGAGAAGGTGGCCCGCCCGTGCAGCGCGGCCAGCTCCTGCGGCGAGACGACGGCGGTCTCGTAGACCTCCTCCGGGTCCGGCAGCACGGGCGACTGCACCAGACCGACGAAGAGGTGGTTGTACTCCTGCTCCACCAGGCCCGAGTCCGGGTCCGGGTGGTTGTAGCGGACCGTGCCCGCCTCGGCTAGCAGTGAGGGCGAGACGCCCAGCTCCTCGTGGGTGCGCCGGGCGGCCGCCGCGAAGGGGGACTCGCCGGGGTAGGGGTGCCCGCAGCAGGTGTTCGACCAGACGCCGGGGGAGTGGTACTTGCCGAGCGCGCGGCGCTGGAGCAGCAGCTTGCCCGCCGGGTCGAAGAGGAAGACGGAGAACGCCCGGTGCAGCTTGCCGGGGGCCTGGTGGGCGGAGAGCTTCTCCGCGGTGCCGATGGTGTTGCCGCTCTCGTCGACCAGTTCGAGCATGATCTCTTCGGCGGTCCCGTTCGACGAGCTGTTCGCCGTAGTGGCTGGTGTGGTCGGCATAACCATCCTTCGCTTCGGTCCTCAGCTGCCAAGTCTGCCGTACAAAAGCGGCGTGTCCGCACTTCGACGGGCGGCGCATGTCCGTAATGCGTCGGGTGCGCGACACCATCGAAGAAGGGATCGTGCCCATCCGCACCGGAGCGGAATCATCGAACGTGCGAGCGAGCCGGGGGTTGTCCGCCCCGCTGCCGGTCAGTGGCAGAGCCCGGCCTCGTGGGCCGCGTGGCCGCTCGGCTCCAGCTGGAAGGTGCAGTGCTCCACATCGAAGTGATCACCCAGGCAGGCCTGCAGATCGTGCAGCAGCTTCTCGTGGCCCACCGAGTCCAGGACCTCCTGGCTGACCACCACATGGGCCGAGAGCACCGGCATCCCGGAGGTGATCGTCCAGGCGTGCAGGTCATGGACGTCCTCGACGCCCGGCAGGGCCACGATGTGCGCCCGCACCTCGCCCATGTCGACGCCCTTGGGCGCGGCCTCCAGGAGCACGTTCAGCGTCTCCCGCAGCAGCTTCACGGTACGCGGGACGATCATGAGGCCGATCACCAGCGAGGCGATCGGGTCGGCGGCCTGCCAGCCGGTCGTCATGATGATCACGGCCGAGAGCAGTACGGCCACGGAGCCGAGCGCGTCCGCGAGCACCTCCAGGAAGGCGGCGCGCACATTGAGGCTCTCCTGCTGGCCGCCGACCAGGAGCGAGAGCGAGACCATGTTGGCGACCAGACCGATCAGGCCGAAAACGATCGTCGTCGGCCCCGAGGTGTCGGCCGGTTCGACGAACCGCTGGACCGCCTCGTACAGCACGTATCCACCGACGCCGAGCAGCAGCAGACAGTTGGCGAGCGCGGCCAGGATCTCGGCGCGGGCGTAGCCGAACGTCCGGTTGTGACCGGCCGGGCGGTTGGCGAAGTGGATGGCGAGCAGCGCCATCGCGAGCCCGAGGGCGTCCGTCGCCATGTGCGCCGCGTCCGCGACCAGCGCCAGCGAGTCCGCGAGCAGCCCGCCGACGATCTCGACCACCATCACGCCCAGCGTGATGCCCAGGGCCACCCGCAGCCGCCCCCTGTACGCCGCGGCGGCCGTCCCGGTGGGCGGCGGTCCGCCGTGCGCGTGCCCGTGGTCGTGCCCAGCCCCCATGGAAGGCCACCTCTCAGACTGTCGGCAAAGTTGTGCGATCTGCGTACGAGGGGTCAGTGAACTACGGGTGGGGGGTATGGGGCAACACGGCACTGAACACCGTTGTCATATGCTCTGACCTGCGGAAACGCTTTCCCTGCGATGTTTGTACGCCGTTCGCACAGGCGTCGCAGGTCAGAGCGGTGTGCGGCCGTCCGCCGCGGTGCGGAGCCCCGGGGGCGACAGCCGGGGGGCGGTTTGTGGGGCGCGGCCCTGATCGACGATGATGATCCACGCGGCGGTCCCCCGCCGCAGGGCCCGATCGGGGCGTAAACAGGCGATGAACTCCCGGTTCCACGCATCCGATAGCCTCCCGATAGCCTCTGCCGACGTGCCGCCCGCCGTTTGTTTCCGGGCCGGGCCGTCGGCCATCAGCCATGCCAGCTCCAAGGAGTGAGTTCGTCTGTCGACCGCCATCCTGACCGGGCTTCCGGTCCCCGGGTCGCAGCTCGGGCCCGAGCTTCGCTCGCTGGGCTTCGACGTACGGTCCGCCCAGCGGCCCGAGGACCTGCCCGGCCTGCTCGCCGAGGTCCCGCCCGGTGAGCGGGTCGCCCTGGTCGACCCGTCCTTCGTGGGCCACACGCACGCCCTGCGCCTCGCCCTGACCGACCCCCGGTTCCCGGCGGCGGCGGTCACCGGAGCGATGGCTGTCCAGGCGGAGGCCCGCCCCGCGCTCGTGCGCGCGCTCGCGGACCTCGCCGGGCCGCCCGCGCCGACCGCAGCGGGCGCCTCGGTCGCCGTGAACGCCCCGTCCACCGGGACCGGCGTCCTCACCGACCGCGTCGCCTCCGCCCTGGAGGACGGGGGCGTCGCCGTGCACCGCCCGGATCTCGGCTCACTGGTGGCCACCGTGCCCGCCGGGCCCGAGGCCGCCTTCGCCGCCCGCCGGGCCGTCGACGCCGTGGACGACGAGGCCGTCCGGCTGCGTACGGCGGTGAAGTCCCGCGACGGGTTCTTCACCACCTTCTGCATCAGCCCGTACTCGCGCTACCTCGCCCGCTGGTGCGCGCGCCGGGGCCTCACCCCCAACCAGGTCACCACCGCCTCGCTGCTCACCGCGCTGATCGCGGCCGGCTGCGCGGCGACCGGGACCCGGGGCGGCTTCGTCGCGGCCGGCGCGCTGCTGCTCTTCTCCTTCGTCCTGGACTGCACCGACGGGCAGCTCGCCCGCTACTCGCTCCAGTACTCCACGCTCGGCGCCTGGCTGGACGCGACCTTCGACCGGGCCAAGGAGTACGCGTACTACGCGGGCCTGGCGCTCGGCGCGGCCCGCGGCGGCGACGACGTATGGGCGCTGGCGCTCGGCGCGATGGTCCTGCAGACCTGCCGCCACGTCGTGGACTTCTCGTTCAACGAGGCGCACGTCGTGGGCACCGACGCCAGCGCCAACACCAGCCCCACCGCCGCCCTCTCCGACAAGCTCGACTCGGTCGGCTGGACGGTCTGGGTGCGCCGGATGATCGTGCTGCCGATCGGCGAGCGATGGGCGATGATCGCGGTCCTCACCGCCGTCACCACGCCCCGTACCGTCTTCTGCGTACTGCTCATCGGGTGCGCGTTCGCGGCCTGCTACACCACGGCCGGGCGCGTGCTGCGCTCGCTGACCCGCCGGGCGACCCGTACCGACCGGGCCGCCCAGGCGCTCGCGGAGCTCGCGGACAGCGGGCCGGTCGCCGAGCTGGTCGCCGCGAAGGGCCCGCGGATCGCGGGTGCCCCGGTGATCGCCGCCGTCGGGGCGGTCGCCCTCGTCGCCGCCGCGCTCACCCAGCCGTTCGGCAGCCGCCAGATGATCGTCGCGGCCGTGTTCTACGCGATCACGTCCGGCCTCGCCGTCGCCGCCCCCCTCAAGGGCGCCCTCGACTGGCTGGTGCCGCCGTTCTTCCGGGCCGCCGAGTACGGCACGGTCCTGGCCCTCGCCGCCCGCTCCGAGGTGGAGGGGGCCCTGCCCGCGGCCTTCGGACTGGTCGCGGCGGTCGCCTACCATCACTACGACACGGTCTACCGCATCAAGGGCGGCTCCGGCGCGCCGCCGCGCTGGCTGGTGCGCGTGGCCGGCGGCCACGAGGGGCGGACGCTGGTGGTCGCGGTGCTCGCCGCGGCCCTCGCCGACCGCGGCACGGACTTCACCCTGGCGCTCACCGCCCTCGCGGTAGGCATCGCGCTCCTGGTGGTCGTGGAGTCCATCCGCTTCTGGGTGTCCTCCGGAGCACCCGCAGTACATGACGAAGGAGAACCCGCATGATCGGCCTCGTACTCGCAGCCGGTGCCGGACGGCGTCTGCGCCCCTACACCGACACGCTCCCGAAGGCCCTCGTGCCCGTCGACGGTGACACCACCATCCTCGACATCACCCTCGGCAACTTCGCCGAGATCGGTCTCACCGAGGTCGCCATCATCGTCGGCTACAAGAAGGAGGCCGTCTACGAGCGCAGAGCCGCGCTTGAGGCGAAGTACGGCCTCAAGCTGACGCTGATCGACAACGACAAGGCCGAGGAGTGGAACAACGCCTACTCCCTGTGGTGCGGCCGTGACTCGATCAAGCACGATGTGATCCTCGCCAACGGCGACACCGTGCACCCGGTCTCCGTCGAGAAGACGCTGCTCGCCGCCCGCGGCGACGGCAAGAAGATCATCCTCGCCCTCGACACGGTGAAGAACCTCGCCGACGAGGAGATGAAGGTCATCGTCGACGACGAGAAGGGCGTCCAGAAGATCACCAAGCTGATGGACCCGGCGACGGCCACCGGCGAGTACATCGGCGTCACCCTCATCGAGGGCTCCGCGGCCGACGAGCTCGCCGACGCGCTGAAGACCACCTTCGAGCGCGACCCCGACCTCTACTACGAGGACGGCTACCAGGAGCTCGTCCACCGCGGTTTCAAGATCGATGTCGCGCCGATCGGCGAGGTCTCCTGGGTCGAGATCGACAACCACGACGACCTCGCGAAGGGCCGTGAGATCGCGTGCCAGTACTGACCCGGCTCATTCCGTCGCCGGTCGTCGTCGACATCAGCCGGGGCGCCCTGGACGACCTGGCGGGCCTCCTGGCCGACCAGCGGATCTCCGCCTCCGGCAAGCTGGCGATCGCGGTCAGCGGCGGCTCGGGCCAGGCGCTGAGCGAGAAGCTGGCGCCGGTGCTCCCGGGCGCCGACTGGTACCCGGTCGCGGACGGCACCATCGACTCGGCGGTGCGGCTCGGCGACGACATCAAGGGCAAGCGGTACGACGCGGTCGTCGGCCTCGGCGGCGGCAAGATCATCGACGTGGCGAAGTACGCCGCGGCGCGGGTCGGGCTGCCCATGGTCGCGGTCGCCACCAACCTCTCGCACGACGGCATCTGCTCGCCGGTCTCGATCCTGGACAACGACAACGGCCGCGGCTCCTACGGCGTGCCCACGCCCATCGCCATGGTCATCGACCTCGACGTCATCCGTGAGGCACCGGTCCGGTTCGTGCGCTCGGGCATCGGCGACGCGATCTCCAACATCTCCGCCATCGCGGACTGGGAGCTCTCGCACGAGGTCAACGGCGAGCCGGTGGACGGCCTGGCCGCCGCCATGGCCCGTACCGCGGGCCAGTCGGTGCTGCGCCACCCCGGGGGCGTGGGCGACGACGAGTTCCTCACCGTCCTGTCCGAGGCGCTGGTGCTCTCCGGCATCGCCATGTCGATCAGCGGGGACACCCGCCCCTCGTCCGGCGCCTGCCACGAGATCAGCCACGCCTTCGACCTGCTCTACCCCAAGCGCTCCGCGCTCCACGGCGAGCAGGTCGGCCTCGGCGCCGCCTTCGCGATGCACCTGCGCGGAGCCGCCGAGCAGTCCGGTCTCTTCACGGAGGTACTGCGGCGGCACGGCCTGCCGGTGCTGCCGCAGGAAATCGGCTTCTCCGCCGACGAGTTCGTCCGGGCGGTGGCCTACGCGCCGCAGACCCGGCCGGGCCGTTTCACGATCCTGGAACACCTCAACCTGTCCACAGCCCAGATCAAGGACGCTTACGCCGACTATGCAAAAGCCATCGGTAGCTGAACTCCGCCCGGTCGTGCACCCTCCGGGCGTCAAGGACCGGCGGAGCGGCGAGCACTGGGGCGGCCGGCTCTACATGCGCGAGATCTCCCTGCGCGTCGACCGGCACCTGGTGAACACGCGGGTCACGCCCAACCAGCTGACCTACGTGATGACCGTTGCCGCCGCCCTCGCGGCCCCGGCCCTCCTGGTGCCGGGGATCTGGGGCGCCGTGCTCGGCGTGGTGATGGTCCAGCTGTATCTGCTGCTCGACTGCGTCGACGGCGAGGTCGCCCGCTGGAAGAAGCAGTACTCGATGACCGGGGTCTACGTCGACCGGGTCGCCGCGTACGTGTGCGACGCCGCGGTCCTGGTCGGCTTCGGTCTGCGCGCGGCCGACATCTGGGGCTCCGGGCGGATCGACTGGCTGTGGGCCTTCCTCGGCACCCTCGCCGCCCTCGGCGCCGTCATGATCAAGTCCGAGACCGACCTCGTCGGCGTCGCCCGTCACCAGCAGGGCAAGCCGCCGGTCAAGGAGACGGCCTCCGAACCGCGTTCGTCCGGCATGGCGCTGGCCCGCCGGGCCGCCGGTGCGCTCAAGTTCCACCGTCTGATCCTCGGGATCGAGGCGTCCCTGCTGATCCTGGTCCTGGCGATCGTGGACCACGTGCGCGACGACTTCTTCTTCTCCCGGCTCGGCGTCGCCGTGCTCGCGGGCATCGCCCTCCTCCAGAGCGTGCTGCACCTGGTGTCCATCCTCGCCTCCAGCAGGCTCAAATGAGTGCCCCGCTGAAGGTCGGCGCGGTCGTCATCACCATGGGCAACCGCCCCGAGGAGCTGCGCGCGCTGCTCGACTCGGTCGCCAAGCAGGACGGCGACCCGGTCGAGGTCGTCGTCGTCGGCAACGGCGCCCCGGTCCCGGACGTCCCGGCGGGCGTGCGGACCGTGGAGCTGCCCGAGAACCTGGGCATCCCCGGCGGGCGCAACATCGGCATCGAGGCGTTCGGCCCGTCCGGCGCCGAGGTCGACATCCTGCTCTTCCTCGACGACGACGGGCTGCTGCCGAACACCGACACGGCCGAGCTGTGCCGCCAGGCGTTCGCCGCCGACCCGAAGCTCGGCATCGTCAGCTTCCGCATCGCGGACCCGGAGACCGGGGTCACCCAGCGCCGCCACGTCCCGCGGCTGCGCGCCTCCGACCCGATGCGCTCCTCGCGCGTGACGACCTTCCTGGGCGGCGCCAACGCCGTACGGACGAAGGTCCTCGCGGAGGTCGGCGGGCTGCCCGACGAGTTCTTCTACGCCCACGAGGAGACCGATCTGGCCTGGCGGGCGCTGGACGCCGGCTGGATGATCGACTACCGCGCGGACATGGTCCTGTTCCACCCCACGACGGCGCCGTCCCGGCACGCGGTCTACCACCGGATGGTGGCCCGTAACCGGGTCTGGCTGGCCCGGCGCAATCTGCCGGCCCTGCTGGTCCCCGTCTATCTGGGGGTCTGGATGCTGCTCACGCTCGCCAGGAAGCCCTCCGGGCCCGCCCTCAAGGCGTGGTTCGGCGGCTTCAAGGAGGGCTGGACCACTCCGTGCGGACCGCGCCGCCCCATGAAGTGGCGTACGGTCTGGCGGCTGACCCGGCTGGGCCGTCCGCCCGTCATCTGACACTCTCTGGTCTGAGCACATCGGGTGTGGGCCGTCGGGCCCTGGGCACTTCGGGTCATGGTCATCGGGCGTACTTCTTTGAAAGCGAAAGTTTCCACTTGTGAGTGACACAACTCTGTCCCCGGCGGACCTCGCCGCCAAGCACGGCCTGGCGGTGAGCGGCGCCCGGCCGGGGCTGTTCGAGTACTGCCGCCAGCTCTGGGGGCGGCGCCACTTCATCCTGTCGTTCTCGCAGGCGAAGCTGACCGCCCAGTACAGCCAGGCGAAGCTCGGCCAGATATGGCAGGTGGCCACCCCGCTCCTCAACGCGCTGGTCTACTACTTCATCTTCGGCGTGCTGATGAACGCCAAGCGGGGCATCCCGTCGGACGTGTACATCCCGTTCCTGGTGACGGGCGTGTTCGTGTTCACCTTCACCCAGAACTCGGTGAACGCGGGCGTCCGGGCGATCTCCGGCAACCTCGGCCTGGTGCGCGCGCTGCACTTCCCGCGCGCCTCGCTGCCCATCTCCTTCGCGCTCCAGCAGCTCCAGCAGCTGCTGTTCTCGATGATCGTCCTGGTCCTCGTGGTGGTCGTGTCGGGCACCATGCCGATGGCGTCGTGGCTGCTGATGGTGCCGGTCCTGGCGCTCCAGTTCGTCTTCAACACCGGACTGGCGATGATCATGGCCCGGCTCGGCAGCAAGACCCCGGACCTGGCCCAGCTGATGCCGTTCATCCTGCGCACCTGGATGTACGCGTCGGGCGTCATGTTCAGCATCGAGGTGGTCCTCCAGGGCAAGCCGCACTGGCTCGCCCAGGTCCTCCAGGTGAACCCCGCCGCGGTCTACATGGACCTGGCCCGGTTCGCCATGATCGACGGATACGGTGCCCACAACCTGCCGCCGCACGTCTGGCTGCTGGCGGTCGGCTGGGCCCTCGTCGTGGGCGCGGCGGGCTTCGTGTACTTCTGGAAGGCAGAGGAGCAGTACGGCCGTGGCTGAGGACAACAACCGGCTCGCCGACGCGAGCGGCGAGCGCATCCCCACCGTCATCGCCGACGACGTGCACATCGTCTACACGGTCAACGGCGCGGGCGGCGGCCGGGGCAGCGCCACCGCCGCGCTGAGCCGGATAGTGAAGGGCGACAAGGGCGAGTCCCGCGGCATGCGCAAGGTGCACGCCGTACGGGGCGTCTCCTTCACCGCGTACCGCGGCGAGGCGATCGGCCTGATCGGCACCAACGGCTCGGGCAAGTCGACCCTGCTGCGGGCGATCGCCGGGCTGCTGCCGCCGGCCAGGGGCCGGGTCTACACCAACGGCCAGCCGTCCCTGCTCGGCGTCAACGCCGCGCTGATGAACGAGCTGACCGGCGAGCGCAACGTGATCCTGGGCGGCCTGGCCATGGGCATGTCGCGCGAGGAGATCAAGGAGCGGTACGAGGGGATCGTCGACTTCTCCGGCATCAACGAGAAGGGCGACTTCATCACCCTGCCGATGCGGACGTACTCCTCGGGCATGGCGGCCCGGCTGCGGTTCTCCATCGCCGCCGCCAAGGACCACGACGTCCTGATGATCGACGAGGCGCTCGCCACCGGTGACCGCAAGTTCCAGATCCGCTCCGAGGAGCGCATCCGCGAACTGCGCAAGCACGCGGGTACGGTCTTCCTGGTCAGCCACAGCATCGGCTCGATCAGGGACACCTGCAACCGGGTGCTCTGGCTGGAGCGGGGCGAGCTCCTGATGGACGGCCCCACCGACGAGGTCGTCAAGGCGTACCAGAAGGAGACCGGCCGCTGACGGCCGTCACCGTTCGAATGATCCCGAAGGCCCCCGTCGATCAACCCCGGCGGGGGCCTTCGCGTCCTTGGGGGCGGCCCGCGGGACGGCCCGGGACGTCAAGGATCCGTCAAGTCGCCTGCGCCGGGGGAAGGTTGGCGCGGATTGAAGTGTTCTTGTAATGCGCGCAACACCCCGACGTGTTGTCGGGCGTTGTACAACGTAAGCTGTACCGGTGTTGATCGTGACGGACGGGCGGGACCGCCCCGGGCAGCCCGCGCGGGAGCCGTCCTCCACTCGGGAGGCTCGGCGGCGTGTCCGAAATGGGATGTTTTAGGTCGGCGGTGTAGAACGGGAGATGTGACGGCAATGGGTACGGGAAATCTCCAGCTACGAGAAACCTCCGCCGTTCCCGTACCGGGCGGCCCCCGGTGACAGGTGTCCGGGACGTGCGCACCGAATCCCCCTCGCGCACCACGCTGGGCAAGGCCACGGAGGAGAACTTCCCGGTGGCCCCCTTCTTTCTGCCGCGCGCCTGGCGCGACGACCTGATGGCCGTGTACGGGTACGCGCGCCTGGTCGACGACATCGGCGACGGCGACCTCGCGCCCGGCGGCGCCGACGCCCGGTACCTGGGCGTGGCCTCCGCCGACGCGGAGGACCGGCTCGTGATGCTCGACGCCTTCGAGGCCGATCTGCGCCGCGTCTTCGACTCCACCCCGCACCACCCGCTGCTCAAGGCCCTGCAGCCCACCGTCCGCCGCCGCTCGCTCACCCCCGGGCCGTTCCTCGGCCTGCTCGCGGCGAACCGGCAGGACCAGCAGGTCAAGCGGTACGAGACCTACGAGGACCTGGTCGCGTACTGCGAGCTGTCGGCCAACCCCGTGGGCCGCCTGGTGCTGGCGATCACCGGCACCGAGAGCCCCGAGCGCGTCCGCCGCTCGGACGCCGTCTGCACGGCGCTCCAGATCGTCGAACACCTCCAGGACGTCACCGAGGACCTCGGCCGGGACCGCATCTACCTGCCTGCCGAGGACATGAAGCGGTTCCACGTCACGGAGGCCGATCTGGCCGCGCCGCGCGGGGGCGCGTCGGTGCGCGCCCTGGTCGCGTTCGAGGCGGAACGCGCCGCACAGCTGCTGAATGAAGGCACCTCCCTGGTGGGTAGCGTCCACGGCAGACTCAGGCTGCTGCTGGCCGGATTCGTGGCCGGGGGGCGCGCCGCGATCGACGCGGTGGCGGCCGCCGGCCACGACGTACTCCCTGGACCTCCCAAGCCCACCAAGTCCAGTCTGCTGCGCGAAGTGGGAGCCGTGTTGCGTAGAGCGCGTAGAGAGGGGTGAGCCGGACCGTGGATCCAGACGCACACGTGTCCGCGCCGGTACAGGCCGCGTACAGCTACTGCGAGGCGGTGACCGGACAGCAGGCGCGCAATTTCGCGTACGGCATCAGGCTGCTGCCGACCGACAAGCGCCAGGCGATGTCCGCGCTCTACGCGTTCTCGCGGCGCGTCGACGACATCGGCGACGGCGCCCTGCCCCCCGAGGCCAAGAAGCAGCGCCTGGAGGACACCCGCGCGCTGCTCGGCCGGATCGCCGAGGGCGCGGTCGAGGAGGACGACACCGACCCGGTGGCCGTGGCGCTCGCGGACGCGGCGCGCCGCTTCCCGATCCCGCTGGACGGGCTCGACGAGCTCATCGACGGCGTCCTGATGGACGTGCACGGCGAGACCTATGAGACCTGGGACGACCTGAAGGTCTACTGCCGGTGTGTCGCGGGGGCCATCGGCCGGCTCTCGCTGGGCGTGTTCGGTACGCAACCGGGCGCACCGGGCGCCGAGCGCGCCGCCGAGTACGCCGACACGCTGGGTCTCGCGCTGCAACTCACCAACATCCTCAGGGACGTTCGCGAGGACGCGGGCAACGGCCGCACCTATCTGCCCGCCGACGACCTGGCGAAGTTCGGGTGCGCCGCGGGCTTCCACACCCCGGTGCCGCCCGCCGGCTCCGACTTCGCGGGCCTGGTCCACTTCGAAGTGCGCCGCGCCCGGGCCCTGTTCGCCGAGGGCTACCGGCTGCTGCCCATGCTCGACCGGCGCAGCGGCGCCTGTGTCGCCGCGATGGCCGGAATCTACCGCCGCCTGCTCGACCGCATCGAGCGCGACCCGGAGGCCGTGCTGCGCGGCCGGGTCTCGCTGCCCGGCCGGGAGAAGGCGTTCGTGGCGGTACGCGGGCTGTCCGGGCTCGACACCCGTACCGTCTCCCGGCAGACCGCCAGGAGGCGCGCCTGATGGCCCATGGGCACCTGGACATGCGGCCGAGGAGCATTACGCGCAGAGGGTGTGCAACCCTCGCTCCGGCAAGGGCGTCCCTGACTGCGACGGCCGGGCGTGCGCACGACACCGGCCCGGCCGGAGGGGAGGGCGCATGACAACCCCGCAGCCCGAACGCGCGGTGGTCGTCGGCGGAGGCCTGGCCGGAATCACCGCCGCGCTCGAACTGGCCGACGCAGGCCTCGGCGTGACCCTGATCGAGGGCCGCCCGCGCCTGGGCGGCCTCGCCTTCTCCTTCCGGCGCGGCGAACTCACCGTCGACAACGGCCAGCACGTCTACCTGCGCTGCTGCACGGCCTACAGCTGGTTCCTGGACCGCGTCGGCGGTACGCGTCTGGCGCCCCTCCAGAGCCGCCTCGACGTGCCCGTCCTGGACGTCGCCCACCCCGGCGGGCCCCGCCTCGGCCGACTGCGCCGCTCGGCCCTGCCCGTCCCGCTGCACCTGGCCAGAAGCCTCGCCACCTATCCGCACCTCTCGCTCGCCGAGCGGGCCTCCGTCGGGCGCGCCGCACTCGCGCTCAAGCGCCTCGACCCGGCCGACCCGGCGCTCGACGGGGTGGACTTCGCGACCTGGCTCGGCCGCCACGGCCAGTCCGCCCGCACCATCGAGGCCCTGTGGGACCTGGTCGGCGTGGCGACCCTGAACGCGACCGCGCCGCACGCCTCCCTGGGGCTCGCCGCGATGGTCTTCAAGACCGGCCTGCTCTCCGAGCCGGGCGCGGCCGACATCGGCTGGGCGCACGTACCGCTGGGCGAGCTGCACGACACGCTGGCCCGCAAGGCGCTCGCCTCGGCCGGGGTCCGCGTCGAGACCCGTACCAAGGCCGAATCCGTCTCCCGTACCGAGAGCGGCGGCTGGCGGGTCGAGGCGAGCGGCGAGACGCTGGACGCCGAGGCGGTCGTGCTGGCCGTCCCGCAGCGCGAGGCGCACGACCTGCTGCCCCAGGGCGCGCTCGACGACCCGGGCAAGCTGCTCGACATCGGCACCGCGCCGATCCTCAACCTCCATGTCGTCTACGACCGCAAGGTGCTGCGGCAGCCGTTCTTCGCCGCCCTCGGCTCGCCCGTGCAGTGGGTCTTCGACCGCACCGAGTCCTCCGGGCTCGCGGGCACTCCCGGCGGCCGGGGCTGCCAGTACCTGGCCGTGTCCCAGTCGGCCGCCGAGGACGAGATCGACGAGCCGGTGGCCGCGCTGCGGGCGCGCTACCTGCCCGAGCTCGAACGGCTGCTGCCCGCCGCTCGCGGCGCGGGAGTACGGGACTTCTTCGTGACCCGGGAGCGTACGGCGACGTTCGCGCCCACCCCCGGCGTCGGCAGGCTGCGGCCGGGCGCGCACACCGATGCGCCCGGCCTGTACCTGGCGGGCGCGTGGACCGCCACCGGCTGGCCCGCGACGATGGAGAGCGCCGTACGCAGCGGATTCAGCGCCGCGGGCGCGGCTCTCGCCGTACTCGGCCGCTCCCATGCCCACCCGCTTCAGGAGGCGGCATGACCGTTAGCACCACTGGAACAAGAGGAGAGACCGTGCCGACTGTGCCTTCGGCGAACTCGGCTGTCGACACCGTGGACGTCGCCGCCCTTCTGGAGCGGGGGCGGACGCTGTCCACGCCGGTGCTGCGCACGGCCGTGGACCGGCTCGCGGCTCCCATGGACACCGTCGCGGCCTACCACTTCGGGTGGATCGACGCCCAGGGCAACCCGGCGGACGGCGACGGCGGCAAGGCCGTGCGGCCCGCGCTCGCGCTCCTCTCCGCCGAGGCGGCCGGTGCCCGGCCCGAGGTCGGCGTGCCCGGCGCGGTCGCGGTCGAGCTCGTCCACAACTTCTCGCTGCTCCACGACGACCTGATGGACGGCGACGAGCAGCGCCGCCACCGGGACACGGTGTGGAAGGTGCACGGCCCGGCGCAGGCGATCCTCGTCGGCGACGCGCTCTTCGCGCTGGCCAACGAGGTCCTCCTGGAACTCGGCACGGTCGAGGCGGGGCGCGCCACGCGCCGGCTGACCACCGCGACCCGCAAGCTGATCGACGGCCAGGCCCAGGACATCTCCTACGAGCACCGCGAGCGGGTCACCGTCGAGGAGTGCCTGGAGATGGAGGGCAACAAGACGGGTGCGCTGCTGGCCTGCGCCTGCTCCATCGGCGCGGTGCTCGGCGGCGCGGACGACAAGACGGCCGACACCCTTGAGGCGTACGGCTACCACCTCGGCCTCGCCTTCCAGGCCGTCGACGACCTGCTCGGCATCTGGGGCGACCCGGAGGCCACCGGCAAGCAGACCTGGAGCGACCTGCGCCAGCGCAAGAAGTCCCTGCCGGTGGTGGCCGCGCTCGCGGCCGGCGGGCCGGCCTCGGAGCGCCTGGGCGAACTGCTCGCCGCCGACGCCAAGAGCAACGACTTCGACACCTTCTCCGAGGAGGAGTTCGCCACCCGGGCGGCGCTCATCGAGGAGGCGGGCGGCCGGGAGTGGACCTCGCAGGAGGCCCGCAGGCAGCATGCCGTGGCGATCGAGGCGCTGGGCGCCGTCGACATGCCCGAGCGGGTGCGGGCGCAGCTGACCGCGCTGGCCGACTTCGTGGTCGTACGGAAGAGATGATCACCATTCGCATATGACGCGACGTCGCCGGAGCGGGCCCGCCAGGGGGCCGCGTCCGACGGAGACCCCAGCACAGCAGAAGAACCACTGCACTTGCATTAAGGGGAAGCCATGACAGCGACGACCGACGGAAGCGCCGGGGCCCCGCGGCCCCCGGCCGCCGAACCGACCGCACCACCACCCGGCGCCGACGAGGTGCTCGACGCCGCCCGGCGGGCGGCGGACCGTGCGGTCGAGCACCTGCTCGGCAGGCAGGACGCCCTCGGCTGGTGGAAGGGCGACCTGGAGACCAACGTCACCATGGACGCCGAGGACCTGCTGCTCCGTCAGTTCCTCGGGATCCAGGACGAGAAGACCGTCCAGGCGGCCGCGCTCTTCATCCGGGGCGAGCAGCGCGACGACGGCACCTGGGCCACGTTCTACGGCGGCCCGTCCGAGCTCTCCGCCACCGTCGAGGCGTACGTGGCGCTGAGGCTCGCCGGGGACCGGCCGGACGACCCGCACATGGTGCGGGCCTCGGCGTGGGTCAGGAGCCAGGGCGGCATCGCTGCCTGCCGGGTCTTCACCCGGATCTGGCTGGCCCTGTTCGGCTGGTGGAAGTGGGACGACCTGCCGGAGCTGCCGCCGGAGCTGATCTTCCTGCCCAAGTGGTTTCCGCTCAACATCTACGACTTCGGCTGCTGGGCCCGGCAGACGATCGTGCCGCTCACGGTGGTCTCCGCCAAGCGGCCGGTGCGGCCCGCGCCCTTCGCGCTCGACGAGCTGCACACCGACGCGCGCGACCCCAACCCCGCCAAGGCGCTCGCCCCCGCCGCGAGCTGGGACGGCGCCTTCCAGCGGCTCGACAAGGCCCTGCACGTCTACCACCGCCTCGCCCCGCGCAGGCTGCGCCGCGCCGCGATGAACACCGCTGCCCGCTGGATCGTCGAGCGCCAGGAGAACGACGGCTGCTGGGGCGGGATCCAGCCGCCCGCCGTCTACTCGGTGATCGCCCTGCACCTGCTCGGCTACGACCTCCAGCACCCGGTGATGCGGGCCGGGCTCGAATCCCTCGACCGGTTCGCGGTGTGGCGCGAGGACGGCGCCCGGATGATCGAGGCCTGCCAGTCCCCGGTGTGGGACACCTGCCTCGCCACCATCGCGCTCGCCGACGCCGGGCTGCCCGCCGACCACCCGGCCCTGGTCAAGGCCGTCGACTGGATGCTCGGCGAGGAGATCGTCCGGCCGGGCGACTGGGCGGTGAAGAAGCCACAACTCCCGCCGGGAGGCTGGGCGTTCGAGTTCCACAACGACAACTACCCGGACATCGACGACACCGCCGAGGTGATCCTCGCGCTGCGCCGGGTGCGCCACCCCGACCCCGATCGGGTCGAAGGTGCCATCCGCCGGGCCGCGCACTGGACGCTCGGCATGCAGTCGAAGAACGGGGCCTGGGCTGCCTTCGACGCCGACAACACCAGCCCGTTCCCCAACCGGCTGCCGTTCTGCGACTTCGGCGAGGTCATCGACCCGCCGTCGGCCGACGTCACCGCGCACGTGGTGGAGATGCTGGCGGTCGAGGGCCGGGCCCATGAGCCGCGCGCCCGGCGGGGCATCGAGTGGCTCCTCGCCGAACAGGAGGCGAGTGGCGCCTGGTTCGGGCGCTGGGGCGTCAACTACGTCTACGGCACCGGCTCGGTGGTGCCGGCGCTGACGGCCGCGGGCATGCCCGCCTCGCACCCGGCGATCCGCCGGGCCGTCGCCTGGCTGGAGTCGGTGCAGAACGAGGACGGCGGCTGGGGCGAGGACCTGCGCTCCTACCGCGAGGAGAGGTGGATCGGGCACGGCGCATCCACCGCCTCCCAGACCGCCTGGGCGCTGCTCGCGCTGCTGGCGGCGGGGGAGCGGGAAGGCAAGGCGGTCGAGCGGGGCGTCGCCTGGCTCGCCGCGACCCAGCTGGCGGACGGCTCCTGGGACGAGCCGTTCTTCACCGGCACCGGGTTCCCCTGGGACTTCTCGATCAACTACCACCTCTACCGCCAGGTGTTCCCGCTCACCGCGCTCGGCCGTTACGTCCATGGAGAACCGTTCTCCCCCAACGGCCGCAAGGGGAAGTGATGGACGTAAGCCCCGCCCTGCCGGAACCCGTACCGCTGCTGGTCGCCTGCGCGCTCACCATCGAGGAGTTGGCGCTGCGCAGCGGCGGCCGGGGCCGGACGCCCGGCCAGGTGGTGACCGTGCTGCGCAGCGGCATGGGACCCAGGGCCGCCGAGCGGGCCGTGCTGCGGGGCCTGGGTACGTCGGTGAACCGGGAGGCGGCCGTGATCGCCTCCGGGTTCTGCGCCGGTCTGGCCCCCGGGATGCACCCCGGGGACCTGGTCGTCGCCTCGGAGACCCGCGACCCGCGCGGCACCACCGCCTGCGTGGGTACGGAGGTGCTGGCCAAGGCGCTGAGCGTGGCGCTGCCCGGCCGCACCGTGCACACCGGTCCGCTCACCGGCTCCGACCACGTGGTGCGTGGTCACGAACGGGCCGAGCTGCGCGCGACCGGGGCGATCGCCGTGGACATGGAGTCCGCGGCGACGCTGTGGAGCGCCGTCGGGGCCGGAGAGCGTCCGGTTGCGGCCGTACGGGTGGTCGTGGACGCTCCAGAACATGAACTCGTCCGGATCGGCACGGTACGCGGTGGAATATCGGCTTTCCGCGTTCTTCGTGCCGTCCTTCCCGCTTTCTTTGAATGGCACCGTTCTTTGCCGCTCCCCAGGAGGTGAGCCAGATGGCCATGCCGCTTCGCCAGTCCATCAGGGTCGGGACCTATCTTTTTGAACAGAAGCTCCGCAAGCGTGAGAAGTTCCCGCTGATCGTCGAGCTGGAGCCGCTCTTCGCGTGCAATCTGAAGTGCGAGGGCTGTGGGAAGATCCAGCATCCGGCCGGGATCCTGAAGCAGCGCATGCCGGTGGCCCAGGCCGTCGGCGCCGTCCTGGAGTCGGGCGCCCCCATGGTCTCCATCGCCGGCGGCGAGCCCCTGATGCACCCTCAGATCGATGAGATCGTGCGCCAGTTGGTGGCGAGGAAGAAGTACGTCTTCCTCTGCACCAATGCCCTGCTGCTGCGCAAGAAGCTGGAGAAGTTCACCCCGTCCCCGTACTTCGCGTTCGCCGTGCACATCGACGGGCTGCGCGAGCGGCACGACGAGTCGGTGGCGAAGGAGGGCGTGTTCGACGAGGCGGTGGCGGCGATCAAGGAGGCCAAGCGCCAGGGCTTCCGGGTCACCACCAACTCCACCTTCTTCAACACCGACACCCCGCAGACGATCATCGAGGTGCTCAACTTCCTCAACGACGACCTCCGGGTCGACGAGATGATGATCTCGCCCGCGTACGCCTACGAGAAGGCGCCCGACCAGGAGCACTTCCTGGGAGTCGAGCAGACCCGCGAGCTCTTCAAGAAGGCGTTCTCCGGGGGCAACCGGCGCCGCTGGCGGCTCAACCACTCCCCGCTCTTCCTGGACTTCCTGGAGGGCAAGGCGGACTTCCCGTGCACGGCCTGGGCGATCCCCAACTACTCGCTCTTCGGCTGGCAGCGGCCCTGCTATCTGATGAGTGACGGGTACGTACCGACGTACCGGCAGCTCGTCGAGGAGACCGACTGGGACAAGTACGGCCGGGGCAAGGACGACCGGTGCGCCAACTGCATGGCGCACTGCGGCTACGAGCCCACCGCCGTCCTCGCGACCATGGGGTCGCTCAAGGAGTCGCTGCGCGCGGTCCGCGAGACCGTGCAGGGAAACCGCGGGTGACGTGATGAGGACCGGAGAGCCCGTCTCCCTGGGTCTCCCCGCGCCGCCGGCCCGGCCGCCGGCGGTGCGCCGCCCCTCGCGGCGCATCCAGGTCGGGTCGGTGGCGGTCGGCGGGGATGCTCCTGTGTCGGTGCAGTCGATGACGACGACGCGTACGTCGGATGTCGGGGCGACGTTGCA
>NZ_JBHWUR010000024.1:0-82518 GCF_042737755.1 Streptomyces sp. NPDC059994 | reverse complement strand
GCTCTACTCTGGGTGCGGACAACCGGTACGAAATCAGGAGTCAGCGGATGGATCACGGCGGGCACGGCATGGGCATGAACATGGACCTGCCGCCGTTCACGCTGGAGCGCGGCCTGGAGTGGTCCACGGACCCGTTCTTCCTGATCGGCTGTATCGCGGGGCTCGGTCTGTACGGCTGGGCGGTGCTGCGGCTGCGCAGGCGCGGCGACAGCTGGCCGGTGAGCCGGATGGTCTTCTGGACCCTCGGCGTGCTGAGCATCGCCCTGGTGATGTGCACCAGGCTCAACGACTACGGCATGGTCATGTTTAGCGTGCACATGGTCCAGCACATGGTCATCAGCATGCTCTCGCCGATCCTGCTGCTGCTCGGCGCGCCGGTGACGCTGACGCTGCGCGCGCTGCCGGTCGCCGGGCGCGGCCGCAAGGGCCCGCGCGAGCTGCTGCTCGCCCTGCTGCACAGCCGCTATCTGCGGATCATCACGCACCCCGCGTTCACGATCCCGATGTTCATCGCGAGTCTCTACGGGCTCTACTTCTCGCCGCTCTTCGACTTCCTGATGGGTTCGAGGACCGGCCACATCGCGATGATGGTCCACTTCCTCGCCGTCGGCCTGATCTTCTTCTGGCCGATCATGGGCGTCGACCCGGGCCCGCACCGCCCCGGCTACATCATGCGGATGCTGGAGCTCTTCGCGGGCATGCCGTTCCACGCCTTCTTCGGCATCGCCCTGATGATGGCGACCCAGCCGATGATCGGTACGTACAAGAACCCGCCCTCCTCGCTCGGCATCGACGCCCTCGCCGACCAGGAGGCGGCCGGCGGCATCGCCTGGGCCTTCAGCGAGATCCCGTCCGTGCTGGTCCTGATCGCGCTGGTCTTCCAGTGGTACGCGACCGAGAAGCGCGAGGCGCGGCGGCAGGACCGGGCCGCCGACCGCGACGGCGACAAGGAGCTGGCCGCCTACAACGCCTATCTGGCCTCGCTGAACGCACGCGGGCAGTAACACCCGGTGCGCCGGTCTGGCGCGACGGGCCCCTGCGGGGCGACCATGGACTTCACGGCAGCGGCCGGGAGGAAGGGGACCCCATGCCCGGTACGACGAAGGCGATGGTGGTACTCACCGTCGTGGCGCTGGTGATGATCACTGCGTACACGGTGGCGCTCGGCAGCAGCGGCTGGCTCTGGTTCGGCTGGGTGGTCCTCGGCCTGGCGACGGTGGGCATGGCGGCTTCGCGCAGCGCCTGAGCGGCGCCCCGGCGGGCGGGCCGAGTGAGGAGCTGGTGCGTTGCTGTACTACGTGCTCAAGTACGCCCTTCTGGGACCGTTGCTGAGGCTGCTCTTCCGGCCCAGGATCGAGGGCCTGGAGCACATTCCGGACGACGGCCCGGCGATCGTCGCGGGCAACCACCTGTCGTTCTCCGACCACTTCCTGATGCCGGTGATGCTCAAGCGGCGCATCACCTTCCTCGCCAAGCAGGAGTACTTCACGGGGCCCGGCATCAAGGGCCGGCTCACCGCCGCCTTCTTCCGCGCGGTCGGGCAGATCCCGGTGGACCGTTCCGGCAAGGAGGCCGGGAAGGCGGCGATCCGCGAGGGCCTCGGGGTGCTGCGCAAGAACGAGCTCCTGGGCATCTACCCGGAGGGCACCCGCTCGCACGACGGGCGGCTCTACAAGGGCAAGGTCGGGGTCGCCGTGATGGCGCTGAAGGCTCGGGTTCCGGTGATCCCGTGCGCGATGGTCGGCACCTTCGAGATCCAGCCGCCCGGACAGGTCATGCCGAAGATCAAGAGGGTCACCATCCGGTTCGGCGCGCCGCTCGACTTCTCCCGCTACGCCGGCATGGAGAACGAGAAGGCCGTGCTGCGGGCCGCCACCGACGAGCTCATGTACAAGATCCTGGAGCTCTCCGGGCAGGAGTACGTGGACCGGTACGCGGCCGACGTGAAGGCCGAGGAGGCCGGAAAGTTCCCCAGGATCCTCGGCTGACAGCGGATCCGCGCACGGCGCAACTCCCTGGCCCCGGTGATCACATGGTCGTAGCGTCCCCCGTATGGGCAAGGGAACAGCGTTCGTCGTAGGGGCCACGGGACAGATCGGGCGGGCCGCCGTACGCGTGCTCGCCGAGGACGGGTGGGAGGTGCGGGCCGCCTCGCGCGGCGGCGGGAGCGATCCGGGCCGGCCGGAGGGGGTGCGCCCGCTCGCGCTCGACCGGGACGCGGAAGGGGAGCTGGCCGCAGCCCTCGGGGACGGCTGCGACGTCCTGGTGGACATGGCGGCGTACGACGGCGGGCACGCCCGCCAGCTGGCCGGACTCGCGGACCGCATCGGCTCGGCCGTGGTGATCTCCAGTGGGGCGGTGTACGAGGACGAGCGGGGCCGCAGCTTCGACACCCAGGGGGAGCCGGACGGCTCGCCCCGCTATCCGGTGCCGATCCCCGAGACGCTGGCCACGGTCGCGCCGGGCGAGGAGACGTACGGTACGCGCAAGATCCGGCTGGAGCGGGAGCTGCTCGCTTCGGCCCTGCCCTCGACGCTGCTGCGGGCGGGCGCGATCCACGGACCGCACTGCCGGAGCCCGCGCGAACTGTTCTTCGTGAAGCGGGCGCTGGACGGGCGGCCGGTGCGGGTGCTCGCGCACGGCGGGGCGAGCCGCTTCCATCCGGCGCACGTCGCCAACATCGCCGAGCTGATCAGGCTGGCCGCGCTGCGGCCCGGGTCGCGGGTGCTCAACGCGGCCGACCCGCAGGCGCCGACCGTCGCCGAGATGAGCGCCGCGATCGACGAGGTGATGGGGGTCCGCAGCGAGACGGTGGT
Source organism: Streptomyces sp. NPDC059994 (assembly GCF_042737755.1). Classification (NCBI taxonomy): domain Bacteria; kingdom Bacillati; phylum Actinomycetota; class Actinomycetes; order Kitasatosporales; family Streptomycetaceae; genus Streptomyces; species Streptomyces sp. NPDC059994. The sequence goes on along the minus strand of NZ_JBHWUR010000024.1, from coordinate 79,702 downwards.
CTTCGAAGGGGCACCGGAGGAGGGCACGGTGGGCCTCACCCCGTGGAGCGCGCCGCACCCGATCGTCTACGACATGTCGGCGGCCGAACGGGAGCTGGGCTACCGGCCGGTGACCGGGTACGTGGAGTCGCTGCCCGCGACGGTCGCGTCGATCGTGGACCGGCTCGGGGGCGGGGACTGGCGGAAGGCGTTCCCCGGCATGGCCAAGTACCCGGACCTGTTCGACTACGCGGCCGAGGACGCCTGGCTGGCCGGGCGGGGCTGACACGCGAAGGGGGCGGCCGCGGCTGCGACCGCCCCCTCCTTCATGCGCGCTCGGCCGTTACGGCTTCGGCGTGGCGTGCGGGGTGCACGTCACATCGGCGCTGTCGACCTTGCCGGAGAGGAAGTAGGCCTCCACCCGGGTGTTGATGCACGGGTTGACCAGACCGGTCACCCCGTGCGAACCCGCGTCCTTCTCGGTGATCAGGCGCGAGCCCTTGAAGCGCTGGTGCAGCGAGACGGCGCCCTGGTACGGCGTGGCCGCGTCCCGGGTGCTCTGGACGATCAGCACCGGCGGCAGGCCCTTGCCGGTCCTGACCTCGACCGGGGTCTGCTGCCGCGTCTGCCAGGTGGCACACGGCAGGTTCATCCAGGCGTTCGCCCAGGTCATGAATGGGTTGTTCTTGTTGAGCCGGGTGTTGTCCCGGTCCCACTTCTTCCAGCTGGTGGGCCACTTGGCGTCCGCGCACTCGACGGCGGTGTACACCGCGTTGCCGTTCTCGGAGCTGATGTTGCCCTTGGTGTCCGACATGTCGGGAGCGGCCGCGTCGACCAGCGCCTTGGTGTCGCCCGCCACGTACTTGCTCCACGTCTTGGCGACGGGCGCCCAGGACGAGTCGTAGTACGGGGCGCTCTGGAAGTACGCGATGAGCTCGGCCGGGCCGACCACGCCGCCGATGGGGCTCTTCTTGGCCGCGGCGCGCAGCTTCACCCACTGCTGCTCGACCTTGGCCGCCGTGTCGCCGAGGTGGAAGGTGGCGTCGTTCTGGGCGACCCACTTCTCCCAGTCGCTCCAGCGGCCCTGGAAGGCGACGTCCTGGTTCAGGTTGGCCTGGTACCAGATGTTGTCGCGCGCCGGGTCGACGACGCTGTCCACCAGCATGCGGCGCACGTGCGACGGGAAGAGCGTGCCGTAGACCGCGCCCAGGTAGGTGCCGTAGGAGACGCCCAGGTAGTTGAGCTTCTTCTCACCGAGCGCGGCGCGGATGACGTCCAGGTCGCGGGCGGTGTTCGGGGTGGTCATGAACGGCAGCATCCAGCCGCTGCGCTCGGCGCACCCGTCCGCGTACTCGGCGGCGAGCTTGCGCTGGGCGCGCTTGTCGGCCTCGCTGTCCGGGACCGGGTCGGCCTTCGGCGCCTTGACGAACTCCTGCGGGTCGACACAGGAGATCGGCGTCGAGTGGCCCACGCCGCGCGGGTCGAAGCCCACGAAGTCGTACGCCTTGGCGGTGTTGACCCACAGGGGGTTCTTGCCCGTCACCCGGGTCGGGAAGCGCATGCCGGAGGCACCGGGGCCGCCCGGGTTGTAGACGAGGGCGCCCTGGCGCTCGGCCGGGGTGCCGGTCGAGGCGATGCGGTCCACGGCGAGCTTGATCTGCTGGCCGTAGGGGTGGGCGTAGTCGAGCGGAACGCTGACGTAACCGCACTGGATCGGCTTGGCGAAGCCCCAGTCGGCCGGGCAGTCGGTCCAGTCGATGCCCTTCTTGGCGGCCCGCTCGGCGGCGAGCTGCACGCCGCGCGCCTCGGACGTGCCGTGGTGACGGCTTTCGGCGGTGGCCGTCGGTGCCGCGATCGCGCCCGCTATGAGCGTGCCCGCGATCAGAGTGCCGGCCGAGCCGAGCACTGCGGTGCGTCTCAAGTGGTTCCTCCCCCTGCTGAAGTGCGCCGCTCGGAGCGGCGCGTTCCATGCTCTCGGGGGATCCTCGCGCCTCGACGGCCGTCGAGAACAGGTCGTACTGGTGTTTCTTTACCGAACCGATAGCCGGGACGCGGAGTCCCGCTGAGCGGTGTGGACTTCGTCGAGTACGCGCCGCAGCAGCCGGGCGTCCGGCGCGAGGGCGGTCACCAGGAACGCGGGCCCGGTCAGCGGTGTCAGCACCGCGCTCTCGCCGAGCATCCGCGCCTGCACCGGCTTCTGCGCCAACTCCGGGTCGACGACGAGGAGTTGCCCCACCGCGCGATACCCGCCCAGGACCGCCGAACCGTTCCAGCCACCGGGCGCGCCGGGACCGTACGACAGCGCCTGGTCGAGGAGCGGGCGGCCCGCGCGGTGCACGGTGAGCCGGGTGGCGAGCGTACCGGGAACCTCGCCGTGGCGCCCGAGGATCTGCTCCTCGCGCAGAACGAGCCGGGCGTCCGCCGCGAGCTCGACGCGGGTGCGCATCCGCAGATCGCTGCCGCGCGCCGAGATCAGCTGCTCGGGCAGCCAGTGCAGTTCGCCGCCGGGGCCGACGCCGAGGCGCACGTCGTAGTGCGCGGGCTCACCGGTCCGCCCGGGCAGGGCGATGGTGGCGGCGGCCGAGTCCACGGTGAGCCGGGCGCCGTCCCGGACCTCGGCCTCGATGGCGATGCGGTCGCCGCCGAGCGGGGCGCTCATCGCCCCGACCACGGTGACCCGGTGGCGCCCGCCGATGGCCCGGGTGCGGCGCAGCGCCAGCGGACCCTCGCCCGCCAGGACGGGCAGGCCCTCGGGGGTGGCGACGATCCGGGCGGTGGCGCGCACCCCCGCGCCGAGTGTCAGGCCTTCCATGCGGCGAGCCGCCCCCGCACCCACTCGGCGACCGCGTCCACGCCGTCCTCGGACCTCAACGACTGGAAGACGACGGGCAGTTCGGCCCGCTGCTCCTTGGCGTCCCGGGCCATCCGCGCCAGGTCCGAGCCGACGTACGGGGCGAGGTCGGTCTTGTTGACGACGAGCAGGTCTGCCGTGGTGACTCCGGGGCCGCCCTTGCGGGGGATGTCGTCGCCGCCCGCCACGTCGATGACGAAGATCTGGGCGTCGACCAGGCCCTTGGAGAAGGTGGCGGTGAGGTTGTCGCCGCCGGACTCGACCAGGATCAGGTCGAGCGGCCCGACCGCCTCCTCCAGGTCCTCGACCGCTTCGAGGTTGGCGGATATGTCGTCCCTGATGGCGGTGTGCGGGCAGGCGCCGGTCTCCACGGCCTGGATGCGCTCGGGCGGCAGCACGGCGTTGCGCAGCAGGAACTCGGCGTCCTCGCGGGTGTAGATGTCGTTGGTGACGACGGCGAGCGAGAACCGCTCCCGCAGGGCCTGGCAGAGCGCGGCCACGGTGGCGGTCTTCCCGGACCCGACTGGCCCCCCGAGCCCGATGCGCAGGGCCCGCCGCGTCCCGTCGGGCCGACGGGCGTCGGCGCTGAGGGCGGCGGGGCCGCCGTGGGAGTGGTCGAGGTGCATGGTCAGGGCTCCTTGTCAGGCGGTTGATCCAGCCCGGTCGGGCGGATCTTTCTGGCCCGTGCAGGCCGCTCGGGCCGGCCCGGGCGGGCGGATCTTTCAGCCCGTCCGGCGCTTGAGGACGAGCCCGTTCAGGGCGATCGGGGGTCTGGGGTCGGAGCCCCCAGCGGGCACCGCAAGGGGTCCCTTACGAGGCGAACAGCCGCACCGGCCACGCCGCATGCGCTTCGGCCATGACGTCGAGCAACGGCGCCGACGCGGCGGGCAGCGCGTCGAGCCCCTCGGCCGAGGCGACGCCGGCGGCCCGCGCCGCCGCCGCGGCCACCGAGTCCAGTTCCGGCCCCAGGCGTGCCAGCACGCCCGTCGCGTCGAACGGATCGAGGCTGAGCAGCCGGACCGCCGCCGTCGCGGGCCCGCTGACCGTCTCGTACACGACGCAGTGCGCCGCGTCCGTCGCGGACAGCCCGCCCGCCCGCGCCGCGAGCCCGAGCACGACCGGCTGGTGCGCCCCGCGCGGCCGGGCCGCCGCCAGCGCGGCCAGCTCCTCACTCGGCCAGGCGGCCCGCGCCGCCCGCATCATCTGGCGGCCCAGCTTGCGCGCGGTGGCCCGCAGCGCCGGGGACGGGGTGCGCGCGTCGGCGGCCTCGTCGAGCGCGAGCGGGTCGAGGCCGAGGACGGCCGCCGCGGCGAGCGAGGCCGACACCAGGCCCGCCGTGTGCAGCCGCCCCCGGCAGAACTCCGCCAGGGAGGCCGCGTCATGGACCCGGCCCGCCTTGACGGCCGGTTCGACGCCGCCCGAGTGGGCGTGGCCGCCGGCCGGGAACCGGCCGTCGGCGAGGACGAGCAGGGCAGCTCGGGTCATAAGAGTCGGCTCCGCCCGCTCAGAAGAGGAAGTACCGCTGGGCCATGGGCAGTTCGGCGGCCGGCGCGGGCTCCACCGCCTCGCCGTCGATGGTCACCGTGAAGGTGTCCGGGTCGACCCTGACGTCCGGCAGGGCGTCGTTCTCGCGCATGTCCGCCTTGCCCACCCGGCGGGTGTTCTTGATGGCGGTGAACTTCTTGTCCAGGCCCAGCCGTTCGGGCAGCCCGTCGTCGAGGGCGGCCTGCGCCACGAAGTTGAGCGAGTTGGCCGCCGGGGCCTTTCCGTGCGCGCCGAACATCGGTCGGGGCAGGACCGGCTGGGGCGTGGGGATGGACGCGTTGGCGTCGCCCATCTGCGCGTACGCGATCTGGCCGCCCTTGATGACGAGCTGCGGCTTGACGCCGAAGAACGCGGGCTCCCACAGCACCAGGTCCGCGAGCTTGCCCGGTTCGACCGAGCCGATCTCGCTGTCGAGACCCTGCGCGACCGCCGGGTTGATCGTGTACTTGGCGACATAGCGGCGCGCCCGGTGGTTGTCGGCCCGCCCGTCGCCCGCGAGCGCTCCCCGGCGCACCTTCATCACGTGCGCGGTCTGCCACGTACGCAGGATGACCTCGCCGATCCGGCCCATCGCCTGGGAGTCGGAGGAGAGGATCGAGATGGCGCCCAGGTCGTGCAGGATGTCCTCGGCCGCGATGGTCGAGGGCCGGATGCGGGACTCGGCGAACGCCAGGTCCTCCGGCACGGCCGGGTTGAGGTGGTGACAGACCATCAGCATGTCGAGGTGCTCCTCGATGGTGTTGACGGTGTGCGGCCGGGTCGGGTTGGTGGAGCTGGGCAGTACGTACGGCTCGGAGACCACGGTGATGATGTCCGGGGCGTGCCCGCCGCCCGCGCCCTCGGTGTGGTACGCGTGGATGGAGCGGCCCGCGATGGCGGCGAGGGTGTCGCCGACGAAGCCCGCCTCGTTCAACGTGTCGGTGTGGATGGCGAGTTGGGCGCCGGTCTCGTCGCAGACACCCAGACAGGCGTCGATGACGGCCGGGGTCGCGCCCCAGTCCTCGTGGATCTTGAATCCGAGGGCGCCGCCGCGCAGCTGGGAGTGCATGGCCTCGCGCGACATGGTGTTGCCCTTGCCGAGCAGACCGATGTTGACGGGCGCGTTCTCCAGGGCCGCGAACATCCGGGCCAGATGCCAGGGGCCGGGGGTGACGGTGGTGGCCTTGGTGCCCTCGGCGGGGCCGGTGCCGCCGCCGACGAGAGTGGTGATGCCCGAGGAGAGCGCCTGGTCGACGAGGGTGGGCGAGATGAAGTGGACATGGGTGTCCACCGCGCCCGCCGTGAGGATCTTCCCGTTGCCCGCGATGATCTCGGTCTCGGGGCCGATGACGAGGTCCGGGTGGACGCCGTCCATGGTGTCGGGGTTGCCCGCCTTGCCGAGCGCGGTGATCCGGCCGTCGCGGATACCGAGGTCCGCCTTGACGATGCCCCAGTGGTCCAGGACGACGACTCCGGTGATCACGGTGTCGGGCGCGCCCTCGGCGCGGGTGGTGCGGGCCTGGCCCATCGACTCGCGGATCACCTTGCCGCCGCCGAACACCGCCTCGTCGCCCGCGCGTCCGGGTCCGCCGCAGCGGTCCTCCTCGATCTCGACGAGCAGATCGGTGTCGGCGAGCCGGATGCGGTCGCCGGTGGTGGGGCCGAACAGGTCGGCGTACACGGCACGGTGGAGCTCAGTCATCGAGGGGCCCTCCGGTCTCGCCGCGCAGCCCACTGACGATCCGGCGTCCGGCGAGGGGGACGAGCTCGACATCGACGGGGATGCCCGGCTCGAAGCGCACGGCGGTGCCCGCGGCGATGTTCAGCCGCAGCCCGCGGGCGGCGTCGCGGTCGAAGTCCAGGCCGGGGTTGGCCTCGGCGAAGTGGTAGTGCGAGCCGACCTGGACGGGCCGGTCGGCGGCGTTGAGGACGGTCATCGTGGTGGTCTCGCGGCCCTCGTTGAGGGCGACGGGCTCGTCCGCGAACAGGATCTCTCCGGGAATCATGGCGGCGCTCCCCCCGTCAGACGATGGGCTCGTGGACGGTGACGAGCTTGGTGCCGTCCGGGAAGGTCGCCTCGACCTGTACGTCGTGGATCATCTCCGGGATGCCCTGCATGACGTCGTCACGGGAGAGCACCTTGCGTCCGGACGCCATGAGTTCGGCGACGGTCCGGCCGTCGCGGGCGCCTTCGAGGATGTGCGAGGTGATGAGCGCGACGGCTTCGGGGTGATTGAGTTTCACCCCGCGGGCGCGGCGCTTGTCCGCGACGTCCGCGGCCACATGGATGAGCAGTCTCTCCTGCTCGTGCGGCGTCAGTTGCACGCTTCCCACCTCACAGTCGTGCCCGGGACGGGGGAATCCCGCCTCGACGCTGCGGGACCCTAGCCGAGTTCAACACTCTGTTGACCTGCGGTCCACGGCTCCGCAGCCAGGCATTGCACGTTACGGCGGAAGTTTTTCCGGCTCGTTAACTGACGCTTTGCATATCCATGGCCAATGCATCCATCACCGGCTCGGGCGGTCCGGAACCCGTCAGTCACCCGCCGGCGGCTGACGGTGCTCGGCGGCGATGCCGAACCGGCGCCGTTCGCCGGGAGCGGACGCGACCTGGCGCACCGACGACACCGAGCTGATCACCTGCTCCTCGGCCGGCTCCGCCGCGCCTTCGAGTCGTTCCAGGTCAGCGGCGGACACCAGGGCGACGAGGGGCTTGCCGTGCCGGGTCACGACAACGCGCTCCCCCCCGTACACCACGCGGTTGATCAGCTCGGCGAGCTCAGCTCGGGCTTGCGTCACCGGAATCTCATAGGCCATGCTCCCCATCATAACGGCCTGTACGTCCTGTACATTTTTTACAGAGACATCGGCACGAGAGAAGAGGTACGTCATGCCCGGCCCGTCCGCCCGCTACGTCCTGCCCGAATTCTCCGAGCGCACCTCTACCGGGGTCCGCACCCTCGATCCCTACTCCAAGCTCCTGGAGGAGCGGATCGTCTTCCTCGGCACCCCCGTCGACGACACCGCGGCCAACGACGTGATGGCCCAGTTCATGCACCTGGAGCACGCCGACCCGGACCGCGACATCTCGCTGTACATCAACTCCCCCGGCGGCTCGCTCACCGCGATGACGGCGATCTACGACACCATGCGGTTCGTCACCTGCGACGTGGAGACGGTGTGCATGGGCCAGGCCGCCTCGGCCGCGGCCGTGCTGCTGGCCGCGGGCGCCCCGGGCAAGCGGCTCGCGCTGCCCGGCGCGCGGGTCCTGATCCATCAGCCCGCGGTCGCGGAACCGATCCAGGGCCAGCCGTCCGACCTGGTGATCCATGCCAATGAACTCCAGCGCGGGCGCGAGCTGTTGACGGAGCTGCTGGCCCGGCACTCCGGGCAGTCCACCGAGCGGATCAGCGCCGACATCGAGCGGGACACCATCCTCGACGCCACCGCGGCCGCCGAGTACGGGCTGGTCGACCACGTCGTCACCAGCCGCAAGAGCTCGGCCGCGGCGCGAGGGAGGTAGAGCCGTGCTGCCCGAGCTTCCGCCGCTGCCCGCGCTGACGCGCGCCGAGGGCGAGTTCATCGACGCGTACCTCGACGCGCTCGACAAGCTGGGCCGGATCAACCCCGCCCGGCACCGCGACACCTACGGCGCGCTGCGGGCCGCGCAGGCGCTCGTCGGGCGGGCCGTGGCGCTGCGGGACGCGCTGACGACCATGCATCGGCGCGGCGAGTCGGAGCTTCACTCCGAGACGCTGGCGCGGACCCTTCGGCTGCTCGACGGGGAGCGCCGTGCGGGCCGTCTGACGATGCCGCCGCAGTCATCCGCGAGTTGACGCTCCGGTGTCCGTGCACCCCCGCGCCGGTACGAGTCGGCGTCCCCCGTTCGCACCATCCGATGGCCCGAACGACGTACCGCACATGTTGCTCCGAATGCGCAGACACCGAACGGAATGAATCGTTCCATCGCTGGTGCGACGCAGGTCGGACACCCCGTCAGGAGCGTGGAAACCTAGATGTACACCTGAATGGGTCAGTCGTGAGGAGCCTCACAAAATGCCGTTTCGGCTCGGAATCCGACACTTCGTGGGTCAAGATCCCTTCCGACGACAAGCCCCCGCCACCGCGGCGGGGCGGTCCGGGCGGACGCCGAGTCCTGCCGCCGTACCCGGATGACTGGTCGACTGAGTGGATCGGCAGGAGTGGAGGACCCAAGCAGTGCGGGCCCACCGGGAGACCGGGAGGCCCTTGGGGTGAAGCCGCGCGAGCGGCCGGGCATCTTCGCCAGTCCGAACCCGACAGGTCATCCTTCGCAGGCGGTTTGACGAAGGGTTGCGCATGACTGCGCAGAATTACCTCCCGTCCCTGCTGACTCGAGTCGGTGCGGTCTCCGCCCTCACGCTCGCCGCCGTCGGCGCCACCATGCTGGCGCCGGGCGCCGGCAGTGAGGCGAGCGCCACGACACTCGCGACGAAGGCGCTCAACGTCGCCGCGTCGAAGAAGGGCGCGCCTTACAAGTCCGGCGCCAGCGGCCCGTACCGGTTCGACTGCTCGGGGCTCACCGTCTACTCGTTCAAGAAGGCGGGCAAGAAGCTGCCCCGCACCACCCAGCAGCAGTACAACAGCACCCGGCACATCTCGTCGTCCACGCGCCAGCGCGGGGACCTGGTGTTCTTCCACTCCGGCTCGAAGGTCTACCACGTGGGGATCTACGCCGGGAACGGCAAGATATGGCACTCCCCCAAGACCGGGTCCGTGGTCCGGCTGGAGAAGATCTGGTCGAAGGGCGTCTGGTACGGGCGCGTGCGCTGACGCACGCGACGCGAGGGGCCGGTGAGCACGGCGGGCCGGTGAGCCCGCCCGCCCGCGCTCACCGGCCCGCGCTCACCGGCCCGCGGGCCGGACACAGGCCCGCCGGACGGGCCCCGGCTCAGCTCTGGACCGGCACCGTCCACGGCAGCGCGATCCAGACGGTCTTGCCGCCCTCCGCGGTCGGGGTGACCGACAGCCGCCCCCCGCACTCGGCGGCGAGCCAGCGAATGATCACCATGCCGCGCCCGTTGTCCTGCTGGACGGCGGCGGGAAGACGTTTCGGCCAGCGGGGGTGGCTGTCGGTGACACCGATGTGGAGCTGCTCGTCGCGCTCCAGGCGCAGATCCACGGTGAAGGTGGGCGACTGGCCGAACGTATGCTGCACGGCGTTGGTCGCGAGCTCGGAGACGATCAGGCGGATCGTATCGGCGGTGTCGGCGTCCGACGGAAGACCCCACTCGGTGAGTACGCCGGCGACGTGTCTACGGGCGGCGGAGACCGAGGCGGGATCGCTCGGCAGAGTGAGGGTGGATTCTTGGTGGTCTGCCATGGCGACGCTGTCCCTTTCCCACCCGGGCCGGCCTGCTGGACTCGTAGCGAGCGGACAAACGCGAGGACGCCCCGGACTTGCGCTTCGCGCCAGAGTGCCACTCATCGTGCCGCCGGATGCGCCGATCCACCAAGATGTGCATATATCTGTCGCTCAAAGCGGTGAACTCTGCGACGAAGGACTGTACTTGGGCGCCACACTTGCCCATCACCCGAACCCCGGCCGGGCGGAAGGAGGCCGACATGTGGCACGGGCCCGCGGTACGCCGCCGCAAACTCGGCGAGGAACTGCGCCGGCTGCGCTGCGCGGCGGCCTTCACGAGCGGCGAGGTCGCCCGACAGCTGGGCTGGCACCAGTCCAAGGTGAGCCGGATCGAGACCGGCCGCAGCGGGGTGAAGCCCGCGGACGTGGCCCGGCTGCTTGAGGTGTACGGGGTGGCCGACCCCGAACTGCGGGCGCTGCTCGAAGCGCTGGCGGGGGCGGCGGACGGCCGCGGCGCCCAGTGGTGGCAGGCCTACCGGGGGCTGCTGCCGCCCCAGTACCGGGACTTCATCAGCCTGGAGTCACAGGCGTCGGCGGCGCGCACCCTGGAGACGTCCGTGGTGCCGGGGCTGCTCCAGACGCCCGAGTACGCCCGCGCGGTGACCCGGGCGGCTCTCGGCGGGCTGGACGCGGCGCGGGTGGACTCCCTCGTGGAGGTGCGCCTGGCGCGGCAGGAGGTACTGCGGGCCGATCCGCCGCTGGAGCTGAGCGCGGTGGTCGACGAGGCGGCGCTGCACCGCGCGGTGGGCGGGGCGGCCGCGATGCGGCGGCAGTTGCGCCATCTCCTGGAGGCCGCTCAGCTGCCGCAGGTCCGGTTGCGGGTGCTGCCTTTCAGCAGCGGTGGCCATATCGGGCTCACCGGGCCTTTCATTATCTTCTCCTTTCCGCACATTTCCGATCTGGATGTTGTGGTTATCGACCACTTGACGAGTAGCCTCTATCTCGAACGGAGAGAAGACCTTGAGGCGTACAGCGCCGCGTTCCACATGGCCGAGGCGCGGGCCCTCTCGTTCAAGGAATCATTGAATCTCATCGCCGGGATGGCTGACGGCGTGTAAGGGAGGCATGATGCCCTCACCCCCCACGCATGTACCTTCCAACACTTCTCTGAACGGTGCGCAATGGCGGCGCAGCAGCCGTAGTACAGGAATGAACAATTGCGTCGAGGCCGCATTCCTCGACGCCGGACTGCTCGCCATCCGTGATTCCAAGCGGACCGCCGGGCCCGCGCTGCTCTTCGGAGCGCGGGCCTGGCACAGCTTCCTTTCCGGTCTGCCGGTCGAGCTCAACGAGGCGCCCGACAGCAGGAGTTGACCCACGCCAACGGGGGACTAGGCGGTGGGCCCGGTCCGCAGGATCGTGTCCACCGCCCACTGGATCTGGGACTCGGTCAGATCGGCCCGGGCGGTCAGCCGCAGCCGGGAGATGCCGTCCGGCACCGACGGCGGCCGGAAGCACCCCACCGCCAGACCCGCGCCCCGGCAGTCGGCCGCCCAGGCCACCGCCCGCTCCGGCGACGGCGCCCGCACCGAGACCACGGCCGCGTCCGGGCGCGCCGCCTCCAAACCCGCCGCCGTCAGCCGTTCGTGCAGCTCGGCCGCCACCGCGCGGGCCCGGCCCGCCCGCTCCGGCTCGGCCTCCAGGAGCCGGAGCGCCGCCAGCGCGCCGCCCACCGCCGCGGGGGCGAGCCCGGTGTCGAAGATGAACGTACGGGCCGCGTTGACCAGGTGCCGGATGACCCGGGCGGGGCCCAGGACCGCGCCGCCCTGACTGCCGAGCGACTTCGACAGGGTGAGAGTCGCCACCACGTCGTCCGCGCCCGCGAGCCCGGCGGCGTGCGGCCCGCCCCGCCCGCCCTCGCCCAGGACGCCCAGCCCGTGGGCGTCGTCCACCACGAGCGCCGCCCCGAACTCCCGGCAGGCGGCGGCGAGTCCGGGCAGCGGGGCGGCGTCGCCGTCCACCGAGAAGACCGAGTCGCTCACCACGAGCGCGGGCCCGCCGTGGGCGTCCAGAGCCTTGCGCACGGCCTCGGGGTCGGCGTGCGGGACCACCTCGGTCTCCGCGCGCGACAGCCGGCACCCGTCGACGATCGAGGCGTGGTTGCCCGCGTCGGAGACGATCAGCGAGTCCCGCTCGCCGAGGGCGGTCAGCGCGGCGAGGTTGGCCGCGTACCCGGAGGAGAAGACGAGCGCCGCCTCGAACCCGCAGAACCGGGCGAGCGCGTCCTCCAGCTCGGTGTGGAGCGCGGTGGTGCCGGTGACCAGGCGTGATCCGGTGGATCCGGCGCCCCAGCGCAGCGCCGCGTCGGAGGCGCCCCGGGTGACCGCCGGGTGCCGGGTGAGCCCCAGGTAGTCGTTGCTCGCCAGGTCCAGAAGGTCCTGGTCGGCGGCGCGCGGCCGCAGCACCCGTACGAGACCGGCGCGCTCGCGCCGCTCGGTCGCTCCGTCGATCCAGTCGAATGGCGCTCGGGGCATGGTGGAGATCCCTTTTGTAGGCAGCGGACAGACCCTATTCCTGGACGGGCGAGGTCAGGGTGTGGCAATACACACACCTTCCAGGAGCGCAGTTGTACGATCCCTCCTTGGCTGGGGCGGGGGTTTTCGGCAAGGATCGGCGCCATGGACCTGCTGAACACGCTGGTGGACAAGGGGCTGCGGCGCGAGCTGCCGAGCCGTGAAGAGGCGCTCGCCGTACTGGCGACCTCCGACGAGGAACTGCTCGACGTGGTGGCCGCGGCCGGCAAGGTGCGCCGTCAGTGGTTCGGGCGCCGGGTGAAGCTGAACTACCTGGTGAACCTGAAGTCCGGACTGTGCCCCGAGGACTGCTCGTACTGCTCGCAGCGGCTGGGCTCCAAGGCCGAGATCCTCAAGTACACCTGGCTGAAGCCGGACGAGGCGTCCAAGGCGGCCGCCGCCGGTGTCGCGGGCGGCGCCAAGCGGGTCTGCCTGGTCGCCAGCGGCCGCGGCCCGACCGACCGCGACGTGGACCGCGTCTCGCAGACCATCGAGGCGATCAAGGAGCAGAACGAGGGCGTCGAGGTGTGCGCCTGCCTCGGTCTGCTCTCGGACGGCCAGGCCGAGCGGCTGCGCGCGGCGGGCGCCGACGCGTACAACCACAACCTCAACACGTCCGAGGGGACGTACGGGGACATCACGACCACCCACACCTACGCCGACCGCGTCGACACCGTGCAGAAGGCGCACTCCGCCGGGCTCTCCGCCTGTTCCGGTCTGATCGCGGGCATGGGCGAGAGCGACGAGGACCTGGTCGACGTCGTCTTCTCGCTGCGCGAGCTCGACCCGGACTCGGTGCCGGTCAACTTCCTCATCCCGTTCGAGGGCACCCCGCTCGGCAAGGAGTGGAACCTCACCCCGCAGCGCTGTCTGCGCATCCTCGCGATGGTCCGGTTCGTCTGCCCGGACGTCGAGGTACGGCTCGCGGGCGGCCGCGAGGTGCATCTGCGCTCGATGCAGCCGCTCGCCCTCAACCTGGTCAACTCGATCTTCCTCGGCGACTACCTCACCAGTGAGGGCCAGGAGGGCAAGGCCGACCTGGAGATGATCGCGGACGCCGGCTTCGAGGTGGAGGGCGCGGGCACGACCACGCTGCCCGGGCACCGCGCCGACGCGATGGCCGCCGCGGGCTGCGGCTCGCACGCGCAGAGCGGCTGCGGCTCGCACGAGGGCGGCGCCTGCGGCCCGTGCGGCTCCGAGAGCGCTCCGGCCGCCGCGGCCGAGGTCTCCGAGGCGCGTACGGACCTGGTGGCGGTGCGCCGCCGCGGCGCGGGCACGGACCTGGCCCCCAATGCCTGACCCGGTGCGCGGTTACGACGTCGCCGAGCTGCGGGCGCTGGACCGGCAGCACGTCTGGCACCCCTACGGCCCCATGCCGGGCCGCCAGGAGCCGCTGGTCGTGGAGTCCGCGTCCGGGGTCCGGCTGCGGCTCGCCGAGGAGGCGCACGGACAGCGCGAGCTGGTCGACGGCATGGCGTCCTGGTGGTCGGCGCTGCACGGCTACCGCCACCCGGTCCTGGACGAGGCCGTACGCGGCCAGCTGGACCGGATGAGCCATGTGATGTTCGGCGGACTCACCCACGAGCCCGCCGTGCGGCTCTGCACCAAGCTCGTCGAGATCACCCCCGAGCCGCTCCAGCACGTCTTCCTCAGCGACTCCGGCTCGGTGTCGGTCGAGGTCGCCATCAAGATGTGCCTGCAGTACTGGAAGTCGGTCGGGCAGCCGCGCAAGCAGCGCCTGCTGACCTGGCGCGGCGGCTACCACGGCGACACCTGGCAGCCGATGTCGGTGTGCGACCCGGACGGCGGCATGCACTCCCTGTGGTCCGGCCGGCTGCCGGAGCAGGTCTTCGCGGACGCGCCCCCCACCGGGTACGACGCGGAGCCGGACGAGGCCTACGTACGCCATCTGCGGGAGCTGATCGCGCGCCACGCCGACGAGGTGGCGGCGGTGATCGTCGAGCCGGTGGTGCAGAACGCGGGCGGGATGCGGTTCCACTCCCCCGCCTACCTGCGGGCGCTGCGCGAGGCGTGCGACGAGCACGGAGTGCTGCTCGTGTTCGACGAGATCGCCACCGGCTTCGGCCGCACCGGCACACTGTTCGCGTCCGAGCACGCCGCCGTGTCGCCCGATGTGCTGTGCGTGGGCAAGGCGATGACCGGCGGCTACCTCTCGATGGCCGCGACGCTGTGCACCACCCGGGTGGCCGAGGGCATCTCCTCGGGCGAGGTCCCGGTCCTGGCGCACGGCCCGACGTACATGGGCAACCCGCTGGCCGCCTCCGTCGCCTGCGCCTCGATCGACCTGCTGCTCTCCCAGGACTGGAAGGGCGAGATCAAGCGCCTGGAGACGGGGATGCGCGACGGTCTGGACGAGCTCGCGGGGGCGCCCGGGGTGAAGGACGTCCGCGTCCTCGGCGCCATCGGCGTCGTCCAGCTCGACCATGAGGTGGACATGGCGGCGGCGACCCGGGCGGCGGTCCGCGAGGGCGTGTGGCTGCGCCCGTTCCGCGACCTGATCTACACGATGCCGCCCTATGTGACGAACGACGAGGACCTGGCGCGCATCTGCCGTGCCGTGGGCGCTGCGGCTCGGGAGGGCTGATGACGGTTCTGGTAGTGAGCGGTACGGGGACGGAGATCGGCAAGACGGTCGTCACGGCGGCCGTCGCCGCGCTGGCGCGCGCCGCCGGACAGACGGTCGCCGTCCTCAAGCCGGCCCAGACCGGGGTCGCGCCCGGCGAGCACGGCGACGTGGCGGAGGTGCTGCGTCTGGCGGGCGACGACATCACCGGCGCCGAACTGGCCCGCTTCCCCGAGCCGTTGGCCCCCAACACGGCCGCGCGGCGGGCCGGGATGAAGGCCGTGCGCCCCGAGGAGGTCGCCGAGGCGGCCGAGAAGCTGGCCGCCGAGCACGACCTGGTCCTCGTGGAGGGCGCGGGCGGGCTCCTGGTCCGCCTCGACGACGAGGGCGGCACGCTCGCGGACGTGGCCCGGCTGCTCGCCGCGCCCGTCCTGGTCGTCACCCCGGCCGGCCTCGGCACGCTGAACATGGCGGCGCTGACCGGCGAGGCGCTGCGGGCGCGGGGCCTTCAGTGCGCGGGCGTGGTCGTGGGCAGCTGGCCCGCCGAGCCGGACCTGGCGTCCCGCTGCAACCTGGCGGACCTGCCGGAGTCCTCCGGCTCACCGCTGGTCGGGCTGGTGCCGGAAGGCGCTGGCCAGCTCTCCGGCGCCGACTTCCGTGCGGCGGCGCCGGGCTGGCTCGGTCCGGAGCTCGGCGGCGGCTGGAGTCTGTGATGGCGGTCTTACGGGCACGGCTGCGCCAGATCGTCGTGGACTGCGCCGCGCCGGACCGCCTGGCGCGGTTCTGGGCGGCGCTGCTCGGCGGCTCCCCGGTGGTCCGCGACGCGGGCTGGGCGTACCTCGACACACCCGGCACACCGCGGCTCGCCTTCCAGCGGGTGCCGGAGGCGAAGGCGGGCAAGAACCGGCTCCACCTCGACCTCGTGGTGGAGGACGTCGCCCGTGCCCGGGCCGCCGCGGTGCGCCTCGGCGCGCGGTCGGTGGGCACGACCGTGACGGACGCCCAGGGAGCGTTCCAGGTGATGCGCGACCCCGAGGGGAACGAGTTCTGCTTCGTGAGCGCGTGACGCCGACGCGGGCGGGCCGGTAAAGACCGAAGGGCGGGGCGGCCTACGGGTGACGCGGGTCCGGGGCGGGGACAATCCCGGTGTCCGCCCCGCCCGTTCTCCGCCCGTCGTTGGAGGGTCCCCCCATGGAGCAGCGTGCCAAGATCGCCCCGGACGCCGTGCACCATCCCCTGTTCGCCCGCTTCTACGGCCGGTTCAGCGAGACGGCCGACCGCCGAGCGGGCCTCGTCGCACACCGCCGCGAGCTGCTGGCCGGGCTCTCCGGCCGGGTGATCGAGATCGGCGCGGGCAACGGCCTCAACTTCCCGCACTATCCGGGCGCCGTCTCCGAGGTGGTCGCCATCGAACCCGAGCGCGGTCTGCGCAGGCTGGCCGTCCGGGCGGCGCTGCGCGCGGACGTGCCGGTCGACGTGGTGCCGGGGGCGGCCGAGGCGCTGCCGGTCAAGAGCGAGGCGTTCGACGCGGCCGTGGTCTCGCTCGTCCTGTGTTCCGTACGCGATGTGCCGCGCTCGCTGGCCGAGATCCGCCGCGTCCTGCGCCCCGGCGGCGAGCTGCGGTTCTACGAGCACGTGCGGGCCGGGGGCCGGGCCCTCGCGGCCGTCCAGCGCGCGGCGGACCGGACGCTGTGGCCGCTGCTCCTCGGCGGGTGCCACACCTCGCGCGATCCGCTCGCGGCGATCGAGGCGGCGGGCTTCGAACTGGTCGCGTTCCGCCGGCTGCGCGTGCCCGAGAGGGGGCCGCGGCACCCGGCGTCGCCCCATGTGCTCGGCACGGCACGACGCCCGGATGCGGGCTGATCCCTTCCCGGGGGATCTCCTGCTTCCGCCGGATGGCCCGGGCCGGTCCGCGCCTCTACTCTCGTATGCCGTACGGGAGTCGGTCCAGCCATGACGCAACGACCCGGGAGGCGGCCTTGTCCACAGCTGCAGCGGCAACGGAAGGGGTCGCCGCGCGGGCCCGGGCGCTGACCAAGGCGTACGGCACGGGCGAGACGGCGGTCCTGGCGCTCGACTCGGTCGACGTGGACATCGCGCGCGGCCGGTTCACGGCGGTCATGGGCCCGTCGGGCTCGGGCAAGTCCACCCTGATGCACTGTCTGGCCGGGCTCGACTCGGTCTCGGCGGGCCAGGTGTGGCTCGGCGACACCGAGATCACCGGGCTCAAGGAGCGCGAGCTGACACGGCTTCGGCGGGACCGGATCGGCTTTATGTTCCAGGCGTTCAATCTGCTGCCGACACTCACCGCCGCCGAGAACATCACGCTGCCGATGGACATCGCCGGGCGCAAACCCGACCGGGAGTGGCTGGAACAGGTCATCGACACGCTCGGGCTGCGCGACCGGCTGCGGCACCGGCCCGCCCAGCTCTCCGGCGGCCAGCAGCAGCGGGTGGCGTGCGCGCGGGCGCTGGCGTCCCGCCCGGAGCTGATCTTCGCGGACGAGCCGACGGGCAACCTCGACTCGCGGGCCGGGGCCGAGGTCCTCACGTTCCTGCGGGAGGCCGTGGACCGGCTGGGGCAGACGGTGGTGATGGTCACCCACGACCCCGTCGCGGCGGGCCGGTCCGACCTGGTGCTGTTCCTGGCCGACGGGCGGATCGTCGACGAGATGCCCCGGCCGACGGCGGAGGCGGTCCTGGACCGGCTGCGGCTCTTCTCCGGCGGCCCGGGAACCGGCGCCGCCACCCCGGAAGGCACAGCCGAGGGCACCCCCGGCTTCGACCCGCTGCGCAAGGGCTGAGCGGCCGTGCTGAAGGCGACCCTGCGCAGTTTCCTCGCCCACAAGGGACGGCTGCTGCTGTCCGCGCTCGCGGTGATCCTCTCGGTGGCGTTCGTCGCCGGTTCGCTGATCTTCTCGGACACCGTGGCCCGTACCTTCGACCGGCTCTTCGCCTCGACCTCGGCGGACGTGACGGTCGGGCCGCCCAAGGGGCTCGACGAACGCGTGCCGTCCGGGGTGACCCGTACGGTCCCGGCCTCGCTCGCGGCGAAGATCGCGGGCGTCGACGGCGTGGCCGCCACGCACGTCGACGCGGCCGTCGAGAACATCACCGTCGTCGACCGCGCCAACGACTCGGTCGGGCCGACCACCGGCGCCCCGACCATCGCCACCAACTGGTACGTCACCGAACGCAGTCCGGTGAAGCTGACCAGCGGCCACGAGCCGCACGGCCCCGGCGAGGCGCTGCTCGACAAGGACACCGCCGACAAGAAGCACGTCCGCATCGGGGACCCGCTCACCGTCCTGGCCCAGCCCGGCTCCTTCAAGGTCGAGGTCGTCGGCATCGCCACCTTCACCACCACCAACCCCGGTGCGGCGCTGGTGTTCCTGGACACCCCGACCGCGCAGACCCGGCTCCTGGGCAAGGCAGACGCGGCCACGGCCATCTCGGTGGACGCGGCCGCGGGGGTGTCGGACGAGGTGCTCAAGCAGCGCGTCACGGCGGCCGTCGGCGGCTCGTACGAGATCAGGACGGCCGCCCAGCAGGCCAAGTCGGCCGCCGACGAGCTGGGCGGATTCCTCGACGTCATCAAGTACGTGATGCTGGGATTCGCCGGGGTCGCCACGCTCGTGGGCATCTTCCTGATCGTCAACACCTTCTCGATGCTGATCGCCCAACGTACCCGGGAGCTGGGCCTGTTGCGGGCGCTCGGCGCGGACCGGCGGCAGGTGCGCCGGTCCGTCCTGCTCGAAGCGCTGCTGCTCGGCCTGGTCGGCTCCACCCTCGGCCTCGGCGCGGGGATCGGGCTCGCCGCGGGGCTGATGGCGCTGATGGGCGCGTTCGGGATGAAGCTCAGCACCGCCGAGATGGCGATCGGCTGGGGGACGCCGGTGGCGGCGTACGCGGTGGGCGTCGGTGTGACGTTCGTGGCCGCGTATCTGCCCGCGCGCCGGGCCGCCAGGGTCTCCCCCATGGCGGCGCTCGCGGACGCCGAAGTCTCCGGCATCGGGCGGCCGTTGAAGGTACGGGCCGTGGTCGGCTCCGTGCTCACCCTCGCGGGTGCGGCCGCGCTCACGGGGTGCGCCACGTCCACCAGGACCGCGACCTCGTCCTCGCTGCTCGGGCTCGGCGTGGTGCTCACGCTGATCGCGACCGTGGTGGCCGGGCCGCTCCTGGTCCGGCCGGTGATCCGCGTCCTTGGCGCCGCCTTCCCCCGGCTGTACGGTCCGGTGGGCCGGATGAGCCAGCGCAACGCGCTGCGCAACCCGCGCCGCACGGGCGCGACCGCGTCCGCCCTGATGGTGGGCATCGCCCTGGTCGCCGGGCTCTCGGTGGCCAGCGCCTCCATGACCAAGTCGTTCGACCAGCAGATCGACAAGACGCTGGGCGCCGACTTCGTCGTACAGAACAGCAATTTTCAGCCGTTCCCGCAGGAGATCACCGACAAGGTGCGCACGGTGAAGGGCACGGAGGCCGTCGTCCGCCAGCGGTTCGCGCCCCTGCGGCTGACGCTGCCCGACGGGAAGACTCGCGAGACGACGGCGTCCGGCTACGACCCCCAGCTCGACGACGTCGCCCATGTCACCTATACGGCGGGCGGTTCGGCGGAGGCGCTCTCCCCCGGCAACCTCGCGATGGACCGCACCTACGCGCGCGACCACCGTGTCCGCCTCGGCGACACCCTGCCCGTCACCTTCGCCACCGGCGGCAAGGCGCGGCTGCGGGTGGCCGCCCTGACCGACATGGACACCTCGGGCGGCTTCGGCGTGGAGGGCGGGGTGTTCATGGGCCTGGCCACCGTGGAGCGCTATCTTCCGGGCGGCCAGGACGCGGCGGTGTACGTCAACGCGAGCGGCGGCACCAGTGCGGACGGGCTGCGGGCCGCGCTGGAGAAGACCCTGGACCCGTATCCGCAGGTGCAGGTGAGGGACCAGGCGGACTACAAGAAGCTGATCCGCGACCAGATCGCGGTGATGCTCTACCTGGTGTACGCGCTGCTCGGCCTGGCGATCGTCATCGCGGTGCTCGGCGTGGTCAACACACTGGCGCTGTCGGTGGTGGAGCGCACCCGCGAGATCGGGCTGCTGCGCGCCATCGGGCTCTCGCGGGTCCAGCTGCGGCGCATGATCCGGCTGGAGTCGGTGGTGATCGCGGTGTTCGGGGCGCTCCTCGGGCTCGTCCTCGGCATGGTGTGGGGCGTGGGCATCCAGCAGGTGCTCGCGCTCCAGGGCCTCAAGGCGTTCGCCGTGCCCTGGTCCACGGTGATCGCGGTCGCGGTGGGCGCGGCGGCCGTGGGCCTGCTGGCGGCGCTGCTCCCGGCGCTGCGCGCGTCGCGGATGAACGTGCTGGCGGCGATCGCGCACGAGTAGGGGCGGGGGCCGGGACGTGGGGGCGGGTGGAGGCCGGACGCGGGGGCGGCTTGAGTGTGCGGGGTGAGCCCGTGACCTGGGGTCCTCCCGGCCTCCGGAGCCTCCCCCAACCGCCATTTTGCCAGTGCTTTACCATGGGTGGACCTACCCACGACTGAAAGGTGTGAGCGTCCGCCCATGGGCGAGCCTCCCAGTACCCGTCCCCGTACCGGTACGCGACATCGCGCGATCCTCCTGACCCTGCCCGATCATGGGACGGAGGTGAACCGATGACCGAAGTGCTTCTGCTCGTGGTGGCCGTGCTGCTGTCGCTGGCCTGCGGGGCCTTCGTGGCGGCCGAATTCTCCCTCACCACCGTGGAGCGCGGCGAGCTGGAGCGGGCCGTCGAGAGCGGCGAGCGCGGCGCGAGCAGCGCCCTCAAGGCCGTCCGCAGCCTCACCTTCCAGCTCTCCGGCGCGCAGCTCGGCATCACCGTCACCAACCTGGTGATCGGCATGCTCGCCGAGCCCTCGATCGCCAAGCTGATCAGCGGCCCGCTCGGCTCCATGGGGCTGTCCGACGCCGTTTCCCACTCGGCGGCGCTGGTCCTCGGCACCGCCCTGTCGACCGTCTTCCTGATGGTCGTCGGCGAGCTCGTCCCCAAGAACTGGGCCATCTCCTCGCCGCTGGCGGTGGCGAAGGTCGTCGCCACGCCGCAGCGCGTCTTCAGCGCGGCCTTCCGCCCCTTCATCAGCCACCTCAACAACACCGCCAACCACATAGTGCGCCGTCTGGGCCTGGAGCCCGCCGAGGAGCTGGCCTCCGCCCGCACCCCGCAGGAGCTGGTCGCACTCGCCCGCCACTCGGCCAAGCAGGGCGCCCTCGAAGCGGACACCGCCGAGCTCTTCGTCCGTACGCTCAACCTGGCGGAGCTCGACGCCGAGAACGTGATGACGCCCCGGGTGCAGGTCACCGCACTGGAGGTGCACGCCACCGCCGAGGACGTCGCGAACGCCACGCGCGCGACGGGCCTGTCCCGCTTCCCCGTCTACCGGGGCAGCCTCGACACCGTCGTGGGCATCGCCCACATCAAGGACGTCCTCGCCATCCCCGCCGAGCAGCGCCCCCGCCACCCGGTCACCGAGCTGCTGCGCGAGCCGCTGCTCGTACCGGAGACGCTGACCGTGGACCGGCTGCTCGACCAGCTGTACGGGCGGCGGACCATGGCCGTGGTCATCGACGAGTACGGCGGTACGGCCGGGGTCGTCACCCTGGAGGACATCGTCGAGGAGGTCGTCGGCGAGGTGCGGGACGAGCACGACCCGCACGAGACGTCCGACCTGGCCCGGGCCGGCGAGGACGCCGACGGGCGCGCGCTCTACTCGGCCGACGGCGCCGCCCGGACCGACCAGCTGGAGGCCATCGGGCTGCGCGTCCCGGAGGGCCCGTACGAGACGCTGGCGGGCCTGATCGCCACCGGGGTCGGCCGGATCCCGGCGCTCGGCGACAGCGTGGAGCTGGGCGGCTGGCGGCTCGACGTCGTCGACGCGTCCGGCCGCCGCGCCGCGCGCGTCCTGCTGCACGCACCGCTGCCCGGCGACGGGGACGGCGAGGATGAGCAGGACGGCTCCCGCCGCCGTAGGGAGCACCGGGGCGCGGGGCGCCGCGGGCCTGACGGACACACGAAGCACGGTAGGCACGGGGGTGCTCGGCGTGGGAGGGGTGCGCGGCGCGACGGCCGCGCCGATGGTGACGGCCGTGACGGTGCCGGTGACCGCGAGGGTCCTGCGGGTCCTGCGGGTCCTGCGGGTCCTGCGGGTCCCGGCGACGAGGGAGCCGGCCGATGACCGTCATCCAGTTGCTGATCGGTCTGGCGACGCTGGTCGTCAACGCCTTCTTCGTCGGCGCCGAGTTCGCGCTGATCTCGGTACGCCGCAGCCAGGTCGAGCCGCTCGCCGAGCAGGGCAACCGCCGTGCGCGCAGCGTGATCTGGGGTCTGGAGCACGTCTCCGCGCTGATGGCGGCGGCGCAGCTGGGCATCACGCTGTGCACCCTGGTGCTCGGTGTGGTCGCCGAGCCCGCCATCGAGCATCTCCTGGAGCCGGTGTTCCACCTGGTCGGGATGCCCGACGGTGCGGCGCGCCCGGTCTCCTTCTTCATCGCGCTGGCGCTCGCCACCTATCTCCACATGCTGCTCGGCGAGATGGTGCCGAAGAACATCGCGCTGGCCGAGCCGGCCAGGACCGCGCTGCTGCTCGGCCCGCCGCTGGTGACGCTCGCCCGGGCGCTGCGCCCGGTGATCTTCGCGATCAACGCCTTCGCCAACGCCCTGCTCAAGCTGTTGCGGGTGGAGACCAGGAACGAGGTCGCGGCGACGTTCTCCGACGCCGAGCTGGCCCGGATGGTCCGGGACGCGGGCGATGCCGGGCTCCTCGACGACCGGGCCGCCGAGCGGCTGCACGACGCCCTGGAGCTGGGGCGCCGACCCGTCCGGGACGTGGTCGTCCCGCTGGAGAAGGTCGTGCACACCCCGGTCGGCACGACCCCGGAGGAACTGGAGCGGCTCGCCGCCCTGTCGGGCTTCTCCCGCTTCCCGGTCGTGGACGCGGGCAACCGCATCCTCGGCTATCTGCACGTCAAGGACGCGCTCGACGCGACCCCGCGCGACGTGCCGTTCCCGGTGACGGCCCTGTGGCCGATCGCCCGGGTCCGGACGTCGGCGCCGCTCGACGACGTACTGACCGCCATGCGCCGCAGCCGTACGCACCTCGCGGCGGTGCTCGACGAGGACGGACGGCTGTCGGGCCTGGTCACGATGGAGGACGTCCTGCGCGAGCTGGTCGGCAGACCGGACACGGCGTAGGACGGACGCGCCCGGGGGCGGCGGGGCGCCGCCTATACAACGGGCTTGGCGGCGCTTTCGGTTCCCGGTGCCTTCGCCGGCTCGGCGGGGGCGTCGGGTGCCGTGGTCTCGGTGAGGCCCGGGCCCGGCCGCCCCAGGCCCGACGAGCCGATGGCCATCAGCACGGAGAGCAGCGTCGCCAGGCCCGCGGTGGCGAGCGCCGCCTTCCAGTCCACGTCGAACAGGTTGGTCGCCCCGGCCGTCAGGACCGCCGCGAGCGACTGGGCGAACGTCCGGACGGCCCGCTCGGCAGTGGCCTTCCAGAAGGCTTTGGTGAACATGGAACGCTCGCTCTCTCGTACGTGGTCAGTGCGCGGTCAAGTGGTGCGGACGCAAAGGGAGTTGAGGGCACCGGATGTGACGTGGGCGGAGTTGAGGTAAGCGGAGTTGAGGTGTTCCTGGCATACCGCGTAACGCCCCACGCCGACAGGGCCCGCGCGGCGGGGATCGGCTGAGTTCGCCCAGGGCGTGTCATGAGCCGCGGCCGACGCCGCCGACGGGCACGAGCTGCCGGGCACGGACGGCGGGTCAGAGCTCTGTCGCGGCCGGCCACATGTCGAGCACCTCGCGCTCGCCCGTGACCGTCAACTCCTCGTCACTGGGCGCCCGCCGCCCGTAGCACGAGCAGCGGCAGTTCGCCCGCCGCGCCCTGGACGGTGATGGTGGCGTCGCCCCCAGAGGCGTCGGACCCGCTCGCGCCGCGCGCGTCCTCGCAGGTGCCCACCGCGGCGACCAACCCCGCCGGCGCCCCCGCCAGCACCTCCGCCGGCGCCTGTTCGAGCGCCTCGCTCATCCGCTTCCCCCTTGCCGACTCCACCCGACCGCGTGACACTACCGCGCGGTACGATCACTCCGCCATGGAGATGAATGCCAGCTACACAAGCTTTGTCGCAGTCGGCGATTCCTTTACCGAGGGCATGTCCGACCTCCTGCCCGACGGCTCCTACCGCGGCTGGGCGGATCTGCTCGCGGCCCGGCTCGCCGCCCGGACGCCCGGCTTCCGTTACGCCAATCTCGCCGTACGCGGAAAGCTCATCGGCCAGATCGTCGACGAGCAGGTCGAGCCCGCGGCCGCCATGCGGGCGGACGTGGTGACCCTGGTGGGCGGCCTCAACGACGCCCTGCGGCCCAAGTGCGACATGGACAGGGTGCGCGGGCTCCTCACCGAGGCCGTCGAAAAGCTGGCGCCGTCCTGCGGCCGGCTCGTCCTGATGCGCAGCCCCGGCCGCGACGGCCCCGTGATGGAACGCTTCCGCCCCCGTATGGAAGAGCTCTTCTCGCACATCGAAGACCTCGCCGCCAAGCACGACGCGCTCGTCGTCGACCTGTACGGCGCGGCCGTGCTCGCCGATCCGCGCCTGTGGGACGTCGACCGCCTCCATCTGACCGGCGAGGGCCACCGCCGGGTGGCCGAGGCGGTCTGGCAGAAGCTCGGGCTCCCGGCCGGGGACGACTGGCTCGCCCCGCTGCCACGCGGGCCGCAGCCGCGCTGGGCGACGCGCCGCGTGGCCGACGCGCGGTTCGCCCGGCAGCACCTCGCCCCGTGGATCGGCCGCCGCCTCACCGGCCGGTCCTCGGGCGACGGCCGCCCGGCGAAGCGCCCGGAGCTCCTGCCGTACGACACGACCCCACGGGCGGATGAGGGACCGGGGACGGCGTCCGGTGACGTGACCGCGCTCTCGTAGCAAGCCACAAACCGGGCCGGGGCGCTGGCCTGCAGAAATCGCCAGTAGAATCTGGTCACGTGACTGCTGTGTCTGCGAAGCCTCGCATCCCCAATGTCCTGGCCGGCCGCTACGCCTCCACGGAGCTGGCCGTCCTCTGGTCCCCCGAGCAGAAGGTGAAGCTGGAGCGTCAGCTCTGGCTCGCCGTGCTGCGCGCGCAGAAGGACCTCGGGATCGAGGTGCCGGACGCCGCCCTCGCCGACTACGAGCGCGTACTCGACCAGGTCGACCTCGCGTCGATCGCCGAGCGCGAGAAGGTCACCCGCCACGACGTGAAGGCCCGGATCGAGGAGTTCAACGCCCTCGCCGGACACGAGCAGGTCCACAAGGGCATGACCTCCCGCGACCTGACCGAGAACGTCGAGCAGCTCCAGATCCGGCTCTCCCTGGAGCTGATGCGCGACCGGACCGTGGCGGTCCTGGCCCGGCTCGGCAAGCTCTCCGGCGAATACGCGGAGCTGGTCATGGCGGGCCGCTCGCACAACGTCGCGGCGCAGGCCACCACCTTGGGCAAGCGCTTCGCCACCGCCGCCGACGAGCTGCTCGTCGCCTACGGCCGCCTGGAGGAGCTGCTCGCGCGCTACCCGCTGCGCGGTATCAAGGGCCCGGTCGGCACCGCCCAGGACATGCTCGACCTGCTCGGCGGCGACGCCGCGAAGCTCGCCGAGCTCGAACAGCGCATCGCCGGCCACCTCGGCTTCGCCCACGCCTTCACCTCCGTCGGTCAGGTCTACCCGCGCTCGCTCGACTACGACGTCGTGACCGCCCTGGTGCAGCTCGCCGCCGCGCCCTCCTCGGTCGCCAAGACGATCCGGCTGATGGCCGGACACGAGCTGGTCACCGAGGGCTTCAAGCCCGGCCAGGTCGGCTCGTCCGCGATGCCGCACAAGATGAACACCCGCTCCTGCGAGCGCGTCAACGGCCTGATGGTCATCCTGCGCGGCTACGCCTCGATGACCGGCGAGCTCGCCGGCGACCAGTGGAACGAGGGCGACGTCTCCTGCTCGGTCGTCCGCCGCATCGCGCTGCCCGACGCGTTCTTCGCCTTCGACGGCCTGCTCGAAACCTTCCTCACCGTGCTCGACGAGTTCGGCGCCTTCCCCGCCGTCGTGGCCCGCGAGCTGGACCGCTACCTTCCCTTCCTCGCCACCACCAAGGTGCTGATGGCGGCCGTACGCGCCGGGGTCGGCCGTGAGGCCGCGCACGAGGTCATCAAGGAGCACGCCGTCGCGTCCGCGCTGGCCATGCGCGAGCAGGGCGCCGAACGCAATGAACTCCTCGACAAGCTGGCCGCCGACGACCGCATGCCGCTCGACCGCGCCCAGCTCGACGCCCTGATGGCCGACAAGCTGTCCTTCACCGGCGCCGCGGGCGACCAGGTCGCCCTTCTGGTCTCCCGTATCGAGGAGATCGTCAAGCAGCACCCGGCCGCCGCCGCGTACACCCCCGGCTCGATCCTCTGACCCGGACCCGGGCCACCGAAGGCGTATACGGCACCGACGGGACCACTCGATGACTCCCGAGGAGCTCCAGGCCGCCCGCGACAACGTCATCCCCGACGTGGCCGCGGGCGGCCTGTCCGTGCTCTTCTGCGGCATCAACCCGAGTCTGATGTCAGGCGCGACGGGCCACCACTTCGCCCGCCCGGGCAACCGCTTCTGGCCGGTCCTGCACCTCTCGGGCTTCACCCCGCGCCGGCTGAAGCCCTGGGAGCAGAACGAGTTGCTCACCTACGGCCTCGGCATCACCAACGTCGTCGCCCGGGCCACCGCCCGAGCCGACGAGCTGAGCGCCGAGGAGTTCCGCGAGGGCGGCCGCATCCTCACCGCCAAGGTCGAACAACTCCGCCCGCGCTACCTCGCCGTTGTCGGCGTCACCGCCTACCGCACCGCCTTCGACGACCGCAAGGCCCGGATAGGCCCCCAGACCCGCACCATCGGCGAGACCCGCGTCTGGGCCCTCCCCAACCCCAGCGGTCTGAACGCCCATTGGACGGCCCAGACGATGGCCGAGGAGTACGGCCGACTCCGAGCGGCGGCGGAAGCCGACACAGCCACCGCCACCGCCTGACCACCGCCTGACCACCGACAGCCCGGCGGCCTGCGACCGGCGGCCCGGAGTATCGGCACCTCGCCCCCGGTCTAGAGCGTGCGCCCCCAGATCCTGGCCCAGCGCTCGTGGCCCGCCTGGAGCACCACGGGGTCGGGCTCGGCATCACGCGAGTCCAGCGCGACCCCGCACACCCGGCAGAGCTCGTACACCTCCCGGCCGTTGAACCACCGCACCACCCCGTTGTCCCCCACACACGCCCGGCACGCCGGAGCTTCCCCAGGGACGAGGACGGAGCCCAGGACACGCTCCACCACTACCGGCAGGGGGTCGGTGGGATGGAAACCGGGGTCGGGACACTGGACAAGACTCCCGCCGCTCCCCCGTCCGGCGTCCCGCCAACTCCCGTCCGCCCGGGTGTTCCGCCGCCCGGACGCCTTCTCCCCCCGACGCCGCGCCATGTACGCCGCCTCGTCCTCCAGCCACAGCACCCGGGCCGTCTGCAACTCCTCGACCGCCCGCACCAGCGCACCCGGATCGGACTCCAGCCGCGCGGGCACCCCCGCACTCCGGCACAGATGGTGGTAGGTCGCCCGGAACCCGTACGGCGCGAACATCACCACACACGTGCGCAGGCTCGCGTGCCGCGCACGCGCCGACAGCCCCGTGTCATGCACCCGTTGGCGATGTGTCGCAAAACCGCTCATCCGGCGAGATTACGTTCCCGCCCGATCGAGCCGCATCAGACTTACGTGGAACGACCACCCAGCCGCCGCCCCACACCACCTCGCCCCCGAGCACCGCTCCGCCCCACCCCCTCACCCCGCTGCCTGCGGCCCCCGCCTCCGCAGACGGATGTCCGTGTCCATGGCATAGCTCTGCGTCCAGGTGCGGCCCGCGTCCGACTTCC
This sequence comes from Streptomyces sp. NPDC059994, assembly GCF_042737755.1. Classification (NCBI taxonomy): domain Bacteria; kingdom Bacillati; phylum Actinomycetota; class Actinomycetes; order Kitasatosporales; family Streptomycetaceae; genus Streptomyces; species Streptomyces sp. NPDC059994. The sequence goes on along the minus strand of NZ_JBHWUR010000024.1, from coordinate 51,908 downwards.
AGGTGACGTGCGCCGTCGAGGTGGCCCCGTCCACCTTGACGCGGTCCACGGTCATCGACCGGTCGCCGTCCCGTACGTCACCCCGCCGCAGGTCCTGCGCCTTGACCGACACGGGCTCGCTCGGTGCCAGGTTCTCCGCTTCGTCCGCCGCCCGCACCAGCGCCGCCGCCAGCTCCCGGGCCTGCGCCGGGGTGAACTCGCCGACCGACGCCTCACCACCGCCCGCGTAGCCGGTCATCTGCACCACACCGTCCGCCACGACGGACACTTCCGTCGTCCCGCCGCCCAGATCCGCCACTGCGTACGTCATCACGATCTCCTCACCCGCCGGCAAGAGACGGCGACGCCCCAGGACGTTACGCCACGCCGGCCCGCCGCCACGTCACCCGGCGGCCCCGCCCTCGCCTCCGACGGGCTACGGCGGATCGACCTCCGTCACCACCGCCATCAGCTGGAACTCCAGTTCCGTGTCCCACTGCGAGACCCCGACGGCGACCCAGTGGCGGTCCGCCCGCCAGAGGTGGAGGTACGGGACGCTGTTGCTCAGCTCGCCCCACGGCTCGGCTATCGCCTCTCCTTCCATGCCCCGGGCCAGCAAGCTCCAGAGGCTGAACATCTGCGCCACGCCCCACCGCTCGCTCAGCGACTCGGCCAGGGCCTCGCACTCCGCTTCGTACTGCTCTTCCACTTCGACGCGTCTGCTGCCGTCGTCGTCCCAGAAGTCCTCGCTGGTGCTGAGCTCCACCAGGTGATAACCGGGTCCGCTGGTGATCGCCCCCGACCTGCCGCGCTCCGCGGGGAAGTCGCGGACGCGCAGCAGGTCGATGACTTCGAGATGCCGTGCGGTGGTCATGCGGTCAGTAAACCCGCCGCCACTGACAATTGGCCTCTCAGGCGTCCCGCCGCCGCAGCGCCCACCAGCCCGCCACCATGGCCAGCCCACTCCACGCCACGAGCACCGCCATACCGCTCCAGGCCCCCAACGGCCCTTCCGGGTGGAGCAGCAGGATCTGCTGGCCGGCCCGGTCCGGCAGGAAGTCCGCGGCCCCGCCGCCCTGCGATACGTCCCCGACCACGAAGGGCAGGATCAGGAACAGCGGTACGAGCATGCTCATTGCACCGGTGACACTCCGCAGCAGGGCCGCGAGGCCCGCGGCCAGCAGGCTCAGCAAGGCCAGGTAGAGGGCGCAGCCGACCACCGCCTGAAGTGCTCCAGGATCACCGATGCCTATGCCGAATCCCTTGTCCATGAGCGCCTGGCCGGACAGGAACGAGATCAGGCTGGTGACGAGGCCGACGGCGAAGACGAGACCGCCGATCACGGCCAGCTTCGCCCCGTAGAACAGCCCACGGTTGGGCACGGCGCCGAGCGAGACGCGTATCCCCCCGTTCTTGTACTCCGCGGCCATCGCTATCGCCCCGAAGGTGAGTGCCGCCATCTGCCCGAAGTTCAGGCCGTAGTAGGAGAACAGGACGGGGTCGAAGTCGGTGCTGTCCGGCTCCGGGCGTCCCAGCGTGGCGCAGACGAGGATGGTCAGCCCGGCTGTCGCCAGGAACACCGATATCAGCGAGCCGACGAGGGACCGGAGCGAGCGGACCTTGATCCACTCGGCGTGGAGAACTGCGGGGAACGACACGGCTCATACCTCCTGGTCGGTGGTCGAACGGACAGAGCGGTCAGAAGGGGTTGACTGGCGGGAAGGGGCGGGAGGGTTGGGGCTGTCGGTGCTGCCCGACGAAGCGGACACGAACTCCGCCTCGTCTGCCGTGAGGTCGAGATAGGCCTGCTCCAGCGTCGCCTCCTCCGTCGCGAGTTCAAGGATCGGGATGCCTTCCGCCGCGGCGATCGGACCCACGTCCTCGACCCGTGCGCCCTCGACGATCCAGCGGCCGTCCTCGCCCTGGACAGGTGCGAAGCCGCGTGACGTCAGGAGGGTGTGCAGGCGGCTGCCTTCGGTGGTCCGCAGACGCACTCGCGGCTGAATGCGCGAGTCGATGAAGTCCTGCATGGGCGTGTCGGCCAGTAGCCGTCCTCGGCCGAGGACGACCAGGTGGTCGGCGAACGAAGCGGTCTCGTTCATCAGATGGCTGGAGACCAGGACGGCTCGGCCCTCACGGGCAAGCCCTCGCATCAACTCCCTTATCCAGATGATCCCTTCCGGGTCGAGCCCGTTGGAGGGCTCGTCGAGGATCAGCACCGCGGGGTCGCCGAGCAGGGCCGCGGCGATCCCGAGCCGCTGGCGCATACCGAGGGAGAAGGTCTTGATGCGCCGGCTCGCGACACGGGCGATCCCCGCCTCCTCCAGCACCTCGTCCACGCGTCGGGCCGGTATTCGGTTGCTGGCAGCCAGGGCCCGCAGATGGTTCCGTGCGGTGCGCGAGCCGTGCGCGGCCTGGGCGTCGAGCAGTGCGCCGACGTGGCGCAGCGGCTCGTCGTATTCCGCGTACGGGCGCCCGCCGATGGTGGCGGTGCCCGAAGTCGGCCGGTCCAGGCCCAGAACGAGCCGCATGGTGGTGGACTTGCCGGCGCCGTTGGGGCCGAGGAATCCGGTGACCTGGCCGGGCCGCACGCTGAATGTCAGGCGGTCCACGGCACGGGTGGTTCCGTACTCCTTGGTGAGCTGTTGGACGTCGATGCTGGTCATGCCTCAACATTCGCCGTCGTGGCAGGTCCCGGGCCTCCCCCGTGCGTGGGGACCGTCTCCCCCGCGCGGGGGAGACGCGCTGATCCGGTCGCTGGCACGATGGCGACATGTTCCGCTTTCTCCGCCCGCTGGGCCGCTCCGTGACGTACACGCGATGGCTGCATCTGTCGATGCCCGTAGCGGTGTACGGCATTTGGCTGTTCATTGATATGGAAAAGCCTTATGTCCCGTTTCTCGCCCTGCTGTTGATAGGGCTGATACCGGCCGTGCGCCTGGCCGAGGGGATGCAGGTCCAGTTGCTCGTCGTGCCGAAGGAGCGGGGGCGGCACGACGCGACCGTCTCCGCGGCGCCGTCGGCCAGTTGGGGTGAGCGCTGGCGGACAGTCATATGGCTGGAGATCCGGCTGGCGCTCGCTCTGGTGACCATGGTGATATCGGTATGGCTCCCCATGACCGCCTACGAACTGGTCACCGCCCCCATGGGCCACGGGGGGAGCGAGGTCCCCGTCCTGCGCGACGCGGCACCGCACTGGTGGTGGTGGCTGCTGGCCCCGCTGCCCGTTCTGCTCATGCTCGGCTGTGTGGCGGGCATCGGCGAGCTGGACGCCGCCATCGCCCGGCGGCTGCTCGGCCCGTCGAAAGAGGAGCGGCTGACCGCGCTGGAGGAGCGGACCGAGCGGCTGCTCGAACGCAATCGGATCGCCCGCGAGATCCATGACTCGATCGGACACGCGCTGACCGTCGCCGTGGTGCAGGCCGGCGCTGCCCGGGCGGCGGGCGACCCGGCTTTCACTGCCCGGGCGTTGGCCGCGATCGAGGAGACGGGCCGGGCGGCGCTGGACGACCTGGAGCGCGTGCTGCTCGTGCTGCGCGAGAGCGGGGGGCCGGTGGGGCAGCGGCCGACACTCGACGAGGCCGACCGGCTGCTCGAATCGGCGCGGGCATCGGGGGCGAAAGTGGAGTCCGAGCTCAGCGGCCCGCTGGCCCTGGTGCCGGGTCCGGTCTCCCGGGAGGGGTACCGGATCCTTCAGGAGGCGCTGACCAATGTGCTGCGGCACTCGGGACCGGTGCCCGTGCGGGTGCGGATAGCTGTGCTGGGAGAGCGATTGGAGCTCGATGTGACGAATCCGCTGGCGGGTTCGATGCCCAAGGTGCAGGGCGGCAGCGGTCTGCGCGGCATACGCGAACGGGCGGCGCTGCTGGGCGGCGAGGCCCGGTCGGGTCCGCAGGAGGGGGAATGGAGGGTGCGCGTCCGGCTGCCGCTGGACGGCCTACGCTGACCGGATGCCGGTTACCGTTCTTCTCGTCGACGACGAACCCCTGGTCCGTGCGGGTCTGCGTGCCGTACTGGAGGCCCAGCCCGACATCGAGGTGGTGGGTGAAGCCGCCGATGGCGCCGCCGTCATCCCGCTGGTGCGCCAGCTGCGCCCCGATGTGGTGGCGATGGATGTCCGGATGCCGTTGCTCGACGGGATAGAGGCCACTCGGGCGGTGCTGCGCACGGTGCAGGATCCGCCGAAGATCCTGGTGGTCACGACGTTCGAGAACGACGAGTACGTGTACGAAGCACTGCGGGCCGGTGCCGATGGGTTTCTGCTGAAGCGGGCCCGGCCCGCCGAGATCGTGCACGCGGTGCGGCTCGTCGCGGAGGGCGAATCGCTGCTGTTCCCGGCGGCGGTCCGTTCGCTCGCGGCCGAGTACGGCAACCGGGACGCACGGGCGGCGCTGGACAAGGCAGCACTCACCGAGCGTGAGGCGGCCGTTCTGCGGCTGATGGCGCGCGGGCTCTCCAACGCGGAGATCGCCGCCCGGCTGATCGTCGGCACCGAGACGGTGAAGACCCATGTCAGCGCCGTCCTGGCCAAGTTGGGCGCCCGGGACCGGACCCAGGCGGTGATCGCGGCGTACGAGTCGGGATTCGTGGCTCCGAGCTGATGCGGCTCCGTGACCATCCGCCACTCGCCGTATACATGACCAGCGAGTACGATCCGGCAGACACGCGCACGAGCTGGGAGGACACACGTTGGGGCGGCTGACCGGCGGGGATCCCTCTCTGCTGCGGCGGATCAACTCCGCGGTGGTTCTCCATGCACTGCGTGGGGCGGAATCCCCCACTCTCACCGATCTGACCCGGATCACCGGTCTGTCGAGGCCGACGGTCGAGGGTGTGGTCGAGGGGCTCATGGAGGGCGGACTCGTCGTCGAGTCGGCTCCCGAGGAGGGTGAGGCGCGCCGTCAGGGACGGCCCGCACGCCGGTTCAGGTTCCGGGCCGAGGCGGGCCATCTGCTGGGCATCGAGATCGGCCCGCACCGGGTGGCGGCGCTGTTGTCCGGCCTCGACGGGCGGATCGTGGGCGCCGGGTCGCGCGAGGTGTCCGAGACGGCCTCCGCCGATGAGCGCCTGGAGCGGGTTCGGGCGACGGTGGCCGACCTGCTGCGGCGGGCCGGGGTGGCGCGGAGTTCGCTCCGTGCGGTCGGTGTCGGCAGCCCCGGCATAGTGGAGGCCGACGGCACCGTGCGGCTCGGGACGGCGCTGCCCGAATGGACCGGGCTGGCCCTTGGTGAGCGGCTGCGGCGGTCGTTCCGCTGCCCGGTGCTGGTCGAGAACGACGCCAACGCGGCGGCCGTGGCCGAGCACTGGAAGGGCGCGGCGACCGACTCCGACGACATCGTCTTCGTACTGGCCGGGCTGAGCCCGGGAGCCGGGTCGCTGATAGGCGGGCGGCTGCACCGGGGGTTCGGCGGCGCGGCAGGCGAGATCGGGGCGCTGCATCTGCTGGGCCGTGACGTGACGCCGGAGAAGCTGCTGTCGACGACCGGGGAGCCGCTGCACCCGCTGGACGAGCAGGCGGTCGCCGATGTGTTCGCGCTGGCCAAGCGGGGCGACAGCGGTGCGCAGGAGGCGGTCGAGCGGTTCATCCAACGGCTGGTCCACGATGTGGCGGCCCTGGTTCTCGCGCTCGACCCGGAGCTGGTGGTCGTCGGCGGCTGGGCGGCGGGGATCGACGGTGTGCTCGACCCCCTGCGCCAGGAGCTGGCGCGGTACTGCCTGCGGCCACCACGCGTGACCCTCTCCCTGCTCGGGGAGGCGGCGGTGGCGACCGGTGCGCTGCGCCTTGCGCTCGATCACGTCGAGGAGCAGCTGTTCGCGGTCGAGGGCACGGTGACGGCTCGCCGCTGAGCGGGTGGGCGGGCGGGGGCTACGGCGGGCCGAGAGCACGACAGGGCTGGGTCCCGCAATCCCGGGCGACAAGGCAGAGCCACGCCCCAGCCCCAGCCCCAGCCCGATCCCCCGGCCTCGAAATCGAGAGTCGACCGGCGTCGACGCCAGCCCGGCCCCGAGCCTCCAGCCCGCAGCCCGCAGCCCGCAGCCCGCGCGCGAACGGCCCGCCACTCGTAGAGCGGCGGGCCGTATCAAAAATCGGGCGCGCGGGGCCAGGAGGCCTGGCGGTCAGGAGGCCTGGCGGTGGCCGTCGTGGCGGATCTGGAGGTCGCCCGAGTCGCCGAAGGTGAGGCGGCAGGTGTCGGCGCGGTAGGTCGCCACCGAGACGGCGACGGTCCGGCCGAGGGAGAAGTAGCGCGTGGTCACGACGAGGACGGGCGCGCCCGGCAGCCGGTCGAGCTCCTTCGCGTCGTCGGCGCGGGCCGAGCCGAGCTCGACCGCGCGGTCCTGGCCCTCCAGGTCGAGGCGCTGGAGCTCGCGCAGCACGCTGCGCGCGCGGGCCGGTCCGGACGGCGCGTCGATCGCGGTGAGGTCCGGCACGGAGGACGCCGGTACGTAGAGCAGCTCCGCGGCGACGGGCTGGCCGTGCGTGGCGCGGATCCGGCGGACGGTGTGCACCTCTTCGAGCGGCTCGGTGTCGAAGAGCCGGGCCACCGCGAGCGGCGGGGTGCCGACGGCACAGTCGGCGGCCTGCCAGGCGTCACCGGCGGTGCCGGGCCAGTCGTGCTCTTCGGCGCCGACGGAGACACCCACGCGCGGCGGGGCGACGGTCGTGCCGACGCCGCGGCGGCGCTGCAGCCTGCCTTCGAGTTCGAGCTGCTCCAGAGCCTGGCGGAGCGTGGCGCGGGCGACGCCGAAACGGGCGGCCAGTTCACGCTCGTTGGGCAGGATCTCTCCCACCGCGAAGTCCGAGTCGAGCGCCTCGCTCAGCACGGTCTTGAGGTGCCAGTACTTCGGCTCCGGCACCGTGTCCAGCTGCGTGGTCCCCACCCTGTCCTCCGCAATCGCCGTGCCCCGGCGGCTTTTCTGCGCCCTTGTTTATTAAAGGTTCCTGCACTAACTCTGCGACCATAGGGCGGCACACCCCCTTGGTCAAGACCAATCCTCGTTCCCTTACGGAACGAATCGACCCCTGGTCCCAGAGCGTTCACAAGACGTTCGCGGTCCCGTGAGCAGGGCGCAGTCACGACTCCGTGCCCGGATCCGGGCACGGAGTCGTGACTGCTGGGGCGAGTGGGACTAACAGGGCGACTGGTCCACGTACTCCTCGCAGACGAGTGCGGTCAGTTTGTCCGGGTTTCGTACGACGTAGATGCAGTGGATGCGGCCGTCGAGGACGTCGAGCTGCAGGACGCTGTCCGGCTTGCCGTCGTAGAGGACGAGTACCGCCGGGCCGCCGTTGATCTCCGTGATGCGGAAGTCGCCCTCGGGCCCGCCCTCGTGCGACACCGCGTACAGGAAGCGTCCGACCTTGTCGGCGGACTCGATGATCCGCGTCGGGGCCTTGGACTTGCCGCCGCTGTCGCCGATGAAACGGACGTCGGGGGCGAGCAGGGAGAGCATGGAGTCCAGATCGCCGCCGCCCGCGGCGGCCATGAACCGCTCGGTGAGGTCGCGGCGGTGGGCGGGGTCGACGTCGTAGCGCGGCTTGCGCTCGTCGACATGGCGCCGGGCGCGCCCCGCGAGCTGGCGCACGGCGGGCTCCGAGCGGTCCAGGGTGGCCGCGATCTCCGCGAAGGGGAAGCCGAACGCCTCACGCAGGACGAACACCGCCCGCTCCAGCGGCGACAGCGATTCGAGGACGACCAGGACGGCGAGCGAGACGGAATCGGCCAGCATGGCCTGTTCGACCGTATCCGGTACGACGGGCCCGAAATCGGTGGCGACCAGCTCGGGCAGCCAGGGGCCGACGTACGCCTCGCAGCGCGCCTGGATCTGTCTGAGGCGGTCGATGGCGAGCCGGGTGGTGATCCGTACGAGGAACGCCCGCGAGTCGCGCACGCCGTCGCGGTCCTGCGCCGACCAGCGCAGCCACGCCTCCTGCACCACGTCCTCGGCGTCGGCCACGCGGCCCAGCATGCGGTAGGCCACGCCCGTGAGGACGGACCTGTGGACTTCGAAGATCTCGGCGGCAGTGGCGGCAGTCACCGCTCCATCCCAGCCGACCGGCAACCGGCTGTCCAGAAGGAGAACCCGCACTGTTCGATTCTTCGCCCCTTGCGCGGTGTCCGGGACCCGCCCCTTGAACTCCAAGCTACCGAAGGGTAATTGTTGCTGACAGGGTGTCTACCGCCGCCCGCGCGGCGCCGTCCGTCCACGACCGGGAGCAGCAGCATGGCCGAAGAGGTCTCCTTCACGATCGGCTCCCCCCGGGGCAGCCGCACCGTCACCGTCTCCTACCGGCGGGCCGGTTCCGGCGATCCGCTGCTCCTGCTGCACGGTATCGGCCACCACCGCCAGGCATGGGACCCGGTGTTCGACCTTCTGGCCGCCGAGCGCGACGTCATAGCCGTTGACCTGCCCGGCTTCGGCGAGTCCCCGGCGCTGCCCGAGGGCGTCTCGTACGGCCTGCGGACGGTCGTGCCGACGCTGGGCGCGCTCTGCGAGGAGCTGGGCATCGAGCGGCCGCACGTGGCGGGCAACTCCCTGGGCGGGCTGCTGGCCCTGGAGCTGGGGCGCGAGAAGCTCGTACGGTCGGTGACGGCCCTCTCCCCCGCCGGGTTCTGGACCCAGGCGGAGCGCCGCTACGCCTTCGCGACGCTGACCGCGATGCGGCGGGGGTCGAGGCTGCTGCCACTGCCGGTCATCGAGCGGATGTCCAGGAGCGCGGCCGGGCGCGCGGCGCTCACGAGCACCATCTACGCGCGCCCCGGGCGCCGCTCACCCGAGGCCGTCGTCGCCGAGACGCTCGCGCTGCGCGACGCCACCGGCTTCGACGAGACCCTGGCCGCCGGGATCGCGGTCCGGTTCACCGACGACGTGCCCGGAGTTCCGGTCACCGTCGCCTGGGGCACCAAGGACCGGCTGCTGCTGCGCCGTCAGGGGATCCGCGCCAAGCACACCCTCCCCGGCGCCCGGCTGGTGCGGCTGCCCGGCTGCGGCCATGTCCCGATGAACGACGACCCGGCCCTGGTCGCGCGCGTCATCCTCGACACCAGCCGCTGAGCCGGTGCGCTTCGGGCGCCGGCCCAGCACCCCGGCGCCCAGCGCGACCCCGGCACCGACCAGCGCACTGCCTGCGGCCTGCGCCGTGCCGTACGCTCCGGCGCCGACCAGCGGGGCCGTGAGCGCGGCCGACACCGGGATGAGGCCGGAGAAGAGCGTCGCCCGTTCGGCGCCGATCCGCTGCACGCCCATGTACCAGCAGACGAATCCGACCACGGTGACGACGGAGGCCTGCCAGATCAGGGCCACCGTCTCGGTGGCGTCGGGCAGCCGCAGCGCCGCCCGGCCGTCCAGTACGAGGGCGAGCGCGGCGGACTCGACGGCCGCGACGCCGCACACGGCCGCCGAGAGCAGCTTGGGGCCGAGCGGTCGCAGCACCGGCACCGCGAGCACCGCGAACCCCGCCTCGCCCACCAGCGCACCCGCCGACCAGGCGATGCCCACCGCGTCGGTACGGCCCCACCCCTGCACGGTGAAGGCTCCGGCCGTCACCAGGAGCGCTCCGTGGAGCACCGGCCGGGTGGGCCGCCGTCCGTCGAGCAGCGGCACGAGGACCGCCACCACGACCGGCGCGCACCCGACGAAGACACCGGGGACGGCGGGCTCGGCCGTGCGCTCGGCGGCCAGCACCGCCAGGTTGAAGCCCACCATGCCGACGGCGGAGACCAGCGCGAGCCTGCCCCACTGCGCTCCGCCGAGGCCGCGCAGCGGCGCGGTGGCGCCCCGGCCGAGCAGTGGGAGCAGCAACAGACAGGCGAGGCCGTAACGGACGGCCTGGCCGCCCGCGTGCGGGTAGTCGCGGAGGACGCTGTTGGCGGTGAAGGAGCCGCCGACGAGGAAGCAGGCGACGGCGGCGAACGCCGCGCCCCGCAGCTGTGAGACGTTCATGAGCCCGACGCTAGGCAGCGCGGTGGCCTTGTTTAAGGTCCACTTCCATGACGCCATCGGGGACCACTCCGCCCTCCGCGCCGCACGGCGCCGACGCGCCGCCGTCGTGGAACGCGGCCTGGGAACTACTGCTTCCGGCCGCCGCGGCGCCGGCCCGGCAGCGGGGCCGGATGCTCCAGTCGGCGTTCCGGGAGGCCGTGCGGTCGGGGCGGCTGGCGGCCGGGACTCGGCTGCCGTCGAGCCGTGAACTCGCCGCCGACCTCGGGGTTTCGCGCGGCCTTGTCACCGAGGCGTACGAGCAGCTCACCGCCGAGGGCTATCTGCGCAGCGACCGGGGCTCGGGCACCTGGGTGGGCGGGGCGGCGCGCGCCGCCGACGCGCCACGCGCGCGTGATCTGGCTCCGCGCGCCCCGGGCGCCCTCGTCGACTTCCTGCCCGGCACCCCGGACCTGTCGCTGTTCCCGCGTGCCGCCTGGGCCACCGCACACAAGGGCGTCCTGGAGCGGCTGCCGCACCGGGCGCTGGGCTATCCCGATCCGCGCGGGCTGCCCGAGCTGCGGACCGCGCTGGCCGCGCTGCTCGCCCGGCGGCGCGGAGTGGTCGCCGACCCCGAGCGGATCGTGGTGTGCTCCGGGGTGGCCCAGGCGACGACGCTGCTCGGCTTCGTACTCGGGGAGCGGGGCGAGCGGACCGTGGGCGTCGAGGATCCGGGCAGCCCCGAGCACACCGCGCTGTTCGCGGCCACCGGCGTACGGACCCGGCTGCTGCCGCTCGACGAGGAGGGCCTGGCGATGGACCCGCTGTACGCGAGCGGGGTACGGGTCGCGGTGACGACTCCGGCCCATCAGTTCCCGTCCGGAATCGCCTACTCCGCGTGCCGGCGGGCCGAACTCCTGGACTGGGCGCGGGCGGTGGACGGGCTCGTCGTCGAGGACGACTACGACGGCGACTTCCGCTACGACAGGGCTCCGGTCGGGGCTCTCCAGGGGCTGGACCCGGAACACGTGGCGTACACCGGGTCGGTGAGCAAGTCCCTCGCCCCCGGGCTGCGGCTCGGCTGGCTGCTCGCGCCGGAGCGGCTGACCGGCGCGATCGTCACCCGCAAACGCACCATGGACCTCGGCAATCCCGCCCTCGACCAGGCGCTGCTCGCGGACTTCCTCACCAGCGGCGCGTACGACCGTCAGCTGCGCCGGTGCCAGCGCGCCTACCGGGAGCGGCGGGACGCGCTGGTCGGCGCGCTCCGCGAGCACTTCCCCGGCAGCGAGGTGAGCGGCATCGCGGCCGGACTGCACATCATCGCCCGGCTGCCCGCTCGGTACGGCCCGGAGCCCCGCCTCCTCGAACGCGCCGCCCACGCGCGCGTGGCCGTGCGCCCGCTCTCGTACTACAGCTCACGCGGGACCGAAGCGGGAACGGACGCCGAAGCGGGCGACGGCGTCGCGCTGGTGCTCGGGTACGCCCATCTGACACCGTCCGACATCGCGCGCGGGGTGCGGCTCCTCGCCGGAGCCGCACGCGCAGGGACCTAGGCGTCGGGCCGAACCGCTTCAGGAGTCGGGCCCGCTGACATCAGGCGTTGGCCCAGCCCCGTTTGGAGAGCACCAACAACCGGTACCCGTCCGGGTCCTCGATCGTCACGCCCCACTCGTTCCAGTACGGGTTGGGCGACTGGACCCGCTTGCCGCCGTGTGCCTCCAGGCGGGCCACCAGGTCCTGCGGAACCTCTTCGTCCGCGTAGATGACCAGCAGGTCCTCCTCGGTCGGCCGGGGCTCGACGGGAGCGGCCGGCTCGTGGATCAGCTCCAGATGCCAGTCGGCGTCGGGCCAGCCGGCCATCAGCAGCGCGTGCTCGCCGGGGGCGGTGCTCTCCGCGTCGTGCCGCCACAGGACGTCGAGGCCCAGGCCCTCGACCCAGAAGCGCTCCGCCGCGGCCAGATCGCGCGACGGACGGGCGATGCGGATGTGTGAACGGCCTCCGACCGGCATGGGAGCCCCCCTGTGCTTTCGCTATGGCCGTCGTCCGGGGCCGCCGCGACGGCGGCCCGTACCGCAAGGTACCCAACGAAGATCACCCAGTCGATGGTTCCCTGGTCCCCCGCCGCTCACCCTGGTCCGGCCGTCCTCGGTCCAGCGGCCCAGGGCCAACATCCGGTTGTTCACCTGGGGTTCGCGCACGCGCCGCAGCCGGGCAGTAGGCATAGCACGGATCCGCACGCACCGGACCACACCGCCCCACCTCACCACGCCGCTCCTGGAGGCGCCTCGATGCCGTACCGCCCTCGGATCCCCTCGCCCAACCGCCGTACCGTACTGAAGGGTTCGCTCGCCGCGTCGGCGGGCCTCGCCCTGCCCGCCGGGCTCGCCACGGCCACGGCCGCGCCCGCGCTGGCGCTCTCCGGGCGGCCGAGCGCCGACTGGGGTGTGCAGGCCGGTGACATCACGGCGTCGTCGGGGCTCGTCTGGGCCCGGTCCGACCGGCCCGCCCGGATGGTCGTGGAGACCTCCGCCACCGAATCGTTCCGCCGCCCGCGCAGATGGCAGGGCCCGCTGCTCGGACCGGGCACGGACTTCACCGGTACGACGCAGCTGCGCGGCCTGCCGGCCGGTGAGCAGATCCACTACCGGGTCACACTCGCCGACCCCGACGACCCGCGCCGTACCGGCAAGCCGGTGTACGGCACGTTCCGCACGGCGCCCGCCTCGCGCCACCAGGACGTGCGCTTCCTCTGGTCGGGCGACATCGCCGGGCAGGGCTGGGGCATCAACCCGGACATCGGGGGTTTCGGCGTCTACGACGAGATGCGGCAGCTCAACCCGGACTTCTTCCTGTCCAGCGGAGACAACATCTACGCGGACGGGGTGATCCTGCCCAGCGTGACGCTGCCCGACGGCCGGGTCTGGCGGAACATCACGACCGAGGAGAAGTCCAAGGTCGCCGAGACGCTGGCCGAGTACCGGGGCAACTTCCGCTACAACCTGCTCGACGACAACGTACGGCGGTTCAACGCGCAGGTGCCCTCCATCGTCCAGTGGGACGACCACGAGGTACGGAACAACTGGTACCCGGGGCAGATCCTGGACGACGCCCGCTACACCGAGAAGAACGTCGATGTGCTGGCCGCCCGTTCGCTGCGGGCCTTCAGCGAGTACTTCCCCGTCTCCACCCTGCGGCCGGGCAGCCGGGAGGGGCGCGTGCACCGGGTGGTGCGCCACGGGCCGCTGCTCGACGTGTTCGTGCTCGACATGCGTACCTACCGCGACGCCAACTCCCCCGGGCGACAGGCCGACGACACCGTGGGCATCCTCGGCGCGGAGCAGCTGGAGTGGCTGAAGCGGGAACTCGCGCGCTCCCGGGCGGTGTGGAAGGTGATCGCCGCCGATATGCCGCTCGGTCTGGTCGTCGCCGACGGCCCGGCCAACTTCGAGGCCGTGGCGCAGGGCGACCCGGACGCGCCGCTCGGGCGCGAGCTCCAGATCGCCGAGCTGCTGCGGTTCATCAAGCACCGCCGGATCACCGGCACGCTGTGGCTGACGGCCGATGTGCACTACACGGCGGCCCAGCACTACGAACCGTCACGGGCCGCCTTCAAGGACTTCGCCCCGTTCTGGGAGTTCGTGTCGGGGCCGCTCGCCGCGGGCGGGTTCCCGGCGAACGCGCTCGACGCGACCTTCGGCCCCGACCAGGTCTTCGTCCACGCGCCGGTGAAGGCCAACGCCTCCCCGATGGAGACCCCGCCGAACTTCGGCGAGATCGAGATCGACGGCGGCAGCGGCGAACTGACGGTGCGACTGCGCGCCCAGGGCGGTTCGGTACTCTTCACCAAGGTCCTCAGGCCAGGGCTGGTGGGGCAGTAGCGACGTACGGTCGGCTACGGGGCAGGCGTTCGTGACGGCGTACGGCAGTGATGACGTACGCCGGAGACGACGTACGGACTGCGGCACCGAGCCGGTCATTCCGCGCCACAAGGCGTAAGAAACGGCTAGAAAACCACCAGAACCACACTTAACCCATCAGTCACAAAGCGTTCGTGATCACGCAACACCGCTCGGTCACAGTGATGGCATGACTGAGATGCCTGAGTTGAATGCCCGCAGGAGCACCCGCCGCCACCACTGGCGGCGGGACATGATCGAGCTGGCCGCGCTGTTCACGGCCGTGGCGGTGGCCGACGGGCTGGCGAACATGGTCGCCCACGGGCCCGACGGACCGTTCCTGCTGATCGCCTCGGCGGTCGCCCTGGTGGCCACGGCGGCGTTCCACACGTGGTGGGCCAGGCGCCACAGCCACGCACCTCCGGCGGACACGCCCGCGGATACGGGCGCGGCGCCCGGCCCCACCGACGCCGCGTCCACCGACGGCTCCGCCGAAGCGGAGACGGCGCCCCGCGAGACCTCGCTGTGGCGGATGCGGGCCACCGTGCGGGACGAGCCGGGCAGCCTGGCCGCCCTGTGCACCGCGCTCGCCCACAGCCGGGTCGACATCCTCACCCTCCAGACGCACCCGCTGGCCGACGGCACCGTCGACGAGTTCCTGCTGCGGGCCCCCGCCGAGCTGGCGGGCGACCGGCTCACCCGGGAGATCGCGGCGGCGGGCGGCGGCGACATCTGGCTGGAGCGCGCGGACGCGCACGACCTCGTGGACGCGCCCACCCGGGTCCTCGGACTCGCCACCCGGACCGCGCTCGACGCAGCGGAACTGCCGCTCGCGCTACGGCAGTTGCTGGGCCGGTGCACCATCCACTCGCTGCCCGCCGTGTCCCTGTCCGGCCGCCCGACCGGTGAGACGGCGCCGGTCGAGGGCGTACTCGAGTCGACCACCATGCGGCTGCGCGACCCGAACGGCGGGGCCATCACCATCGAGCGGCCCTACCTCCCGTTCACCCCGACCGAGTTCGCGCGGGCGCGCGCGCTGGTCGAGCTGGACGCGCGGCTCGGCCCGCGCATCCCGCGCAGCCAGGACGTCCTCACCCTGCCCGAGGGCAACGAGATCACCGTCCGCCGGGCCGGTCAGGACGACGTCGACGCCGCCAAGGCCATGCACGAGCGCTGCTCCGACCGCACACTGAGCCTGCGCTACCACGGCCCCGTCGGCGACGCCGACCGCTACCTCAACCACCTGTTCAGCCCCCGCTACGGCCGCACCCTCACCGCCCAGACCGCCTCCGGGCGGCTCGTCGCCCTCGGCCATCTGCTGTGGGACGGCGACGAGACCGAGGTGGCGCTGCTCGTCGAGGACGACTGGCAGCGCCGGGGCATCGGCTCCGAGCTCCTGGAGCGCCTGGTGGCGCTGGCGGTCGAGGCGGGCTGCGAGAGCGTGTACGCGGTGACGCAGTCCTCCAACACCGGGATGGTGGCGGCGATGCGCGGCCTCGGCCTGCCGCTCGACTACCAGATCGAGGAGGGCACCCTGGTGGTCACCGCCCGGCTGCCGAAGGCTCGCGTACCGGCGCGTCCGTCGTTCGAGCGCTCGGAGTCCGAGCGTCCGTCACTGGAACAGCAGGCATCGTTCGAGCAGGCGTCGCAGGCGGAGCGCTGAGCGCCCGGTCCAGATCGTTCCACACGTCCTCCACGTCCTCCAGACCGACCGAGAGCCGCAGCAGGCGGTCGCTCACCCCGGCGGAGCGCCGGTCTCCCTCGGCCACGATGCGGTGGCTGATGGAGGCCGGGTGCTGGATGAGGGTGTCGACGCTGCCGAGGCTCACGGCCGGGGTGATGAGCCGGACGCCCGCGATGACGCGGTGCGGATCGCCGTCCACCTCGAAGGAGACCATCGCCCCGCCCACCTTCGGATAGTGGACGCGGGACACCCGCGGGTCGGCGGCCAGTCTGCGGGCCAGCTCCGCGGCGCTGCCCGCGGCCGCGCGCATCCGTACCGGAAGCGTCGCCAGGCCCCGCAGCAGCAGATAGCCCGCGAGCGGGTGCAGGACGCCGCCGGTGGCGAACCGCACCTGGCGCAGCTGCCGGGCGAACGCGTCGTCGCAGGCGACGACCCCGCCCATGACGTCGCCGTGGCCGCCCAGGTACTTGGTGGCGCTGTGCAGCACGATCCGCGCGCCCTGTTCGAGCGGCCGCTGGAGCACGGGCGTGGCGAAGGTGTTGTCGACGAGCAGCGGCACCGAGCCGCAGGCGTGGGCGACGGCCCGGATGTCGACCTCGGCGAGCGTCGGATTGGCCGGAGTCTCCACGATCACCAGACCGGTGTCGGGCCGCAGGGCGTCGGCGATGCCCGCCGGGTCCACCCAGGTCACCTCCGTACCGAGGAGTCCGGCGTCCAGGAGGTGGTCGCTGCAGCCGTACAGCGGCCGGACCGCGACCACGTGCCGCAGGCCGGCCGAGGCCCGGGCGAGCAGCACGGCGGAGAGGGCGGCCATGCCGCTGGCGAACGCGACGGCGCCGTCGGCCCCTTCCAGCCGTGCGAGCGCTGTCTCGAAACGGCCCACGGTGGGGTTGTCGAGGCGGGCGTACACCGGGGGCCCTTCGGGCAGCAGTCCGGTGGCCGCGAAGGCGTCGATCCGGGCTGCTTCGGCCGCGCTGTCGTACGAGGGGTAGGTCGTCGAGAGGTCGATCGGCGGGGCGTGCAGGCCGAGTCCCGCGAGGTCGTCGCGGCCGGCGTGGACGGCTTCGGTGGCCAGGGCACGGGGTGCGGCCTGGTCGCGGTCCTGCGTGTCGGAGTCCATGGCGGAACTGTGGAGACGTGACCGGAAATGAGCGGCGAGGTCCGTGCTACGTTCGGCCAATGGCCGATTCTGTCGCACTGGACCCGGTGGATCTGGACATTCTGCGCCTTCTGCAGAACGACGCCCGGACCACCTACCGTGATCTGGCGGCGCAGGTGGGCGTGGCGCCCTCCACCTGCCTCGACCGGGTGACCAGGCTGCGCCGCTCCGGAGTCATCCTGGGCCACCAGCTCCGTCTCGACCCGGCCAAAATGGGCCGTGGCCTGGAGGCACTCCTCTCCGTACAGGTGCGACCACATAGGCGTGAACTGATCGGCCCGTTCGTCGAGCGCATCCGGGCGCTTCCGGAGTCCCGTGCCCTGTTCCACCTCACCGGCCCGGACGACTACCTGGTCCACGTGGCCGTGACGGGCACCTCCGACCTTCAGCGGCTGGTCATCGACGAGTTCACCTCGCGGCGCGAAGTCGCCCGGGTGGAGACGCGGCTGATCTTCCAGCAGTGGGAGTGCGGCCCTCTGCTGCCACCCTCGTCGACACCGGTGTCAACTTCCGCTTCGTCCCCTCTCTCCCCTTCCGCCTCTGGTGGCTGAAGGTCGCCTGTTGGTGACGCGGAGCCTCCGCTCGTACGAGTATGTGGTCCATGCCAGACACTTCCAGCAGCGTGCTGCCCCGCCAGGTCGCCGACGCCTATGTCGACGCACTCATCGAACTCGACCCCATCACCGGTACCTATCTGGGCGTGCGCAAGAGCGCCCGGCTGCTTCCGGACTTCACGCCCGCCGGGCAGACGGCCGTGGCCGACCTGGCCCGCGCGACGCTGGCGCGGCTCGACGAAGCGGAGCGGCTGCCGGGCGCGGACAGCGACTCCGAGCGGCGCTGCGCCAGACTGCTGCGGGAGCGCCTGACGTCCGAACTCGCCGTCCACGACGCCCAGGAGGGCCTGCGCTGCATCAGCAATCTGCGCTCGCCCGTCCACTCGGTGCGCCAGGTGTTCACCATGATGCCGGTCGCCGACGAGGCGGACTGGGCGGATGTCGCGGCCCGGCTCAGGGCCGTCCCCGCAGCCCTTGAGGGCTATCGCGCCGCATTGCAACTGGGGCTCGACCGCAAGCTGTTCGCCGGCCCGCGCGCCACGGCCACCTTCACCGGCCAGCTCACCGAGTGGATCGGCACGGAACGCAACTGGTTCGAGGAGTTCGTCGCGCCGGGCCCCGAGTCCCTGCGCCCCGAACTGGACGCGGGCGCGCGCGTGGCGGGCGGGGCGCTGGTCGCCCTGCGCGACTGGCTGCGCGAGGTGTACGCGCCCGCGATCGCCGGGGCGCCGGACACCGTGGGCCGCGAGCGGTACGCCCGGTGGGTGCGCTACTTCAACGGGACGACCCTGGACCTCGACGAGGCGTACGCCTACGGCTGGTCCGAGTACCACCGCATCCTCGGCGAGATGAAGACCGAGGCCGACAAGATCCTTCCGGGCGCGGGCCCTTGGGAGGCGCTGGCGCACCTCGACGAGCACGGCGCCCACATCGAGGGTGTGGACGAGGTCCGCGAGTGGCTCCAGGCCCTGATGGACGAGGCGATCGACGCGCTGGACGGCACGCACTTCGAACTCGCCGAGCGGGTACGGAAGGTGGAGTCGCACATCGCGCCGCCCGGCAGCGCCGCCGCGCCCTACTACACGGGCCCCTCGGAGGACTTCTCGCGCCCCGGCCGCACCTGGCTGCCGACCATGGGCGAGACCCGCTTCCCGGTGTACGACCTGGTCTCGACCTGGTACCACGAGGGCGTTCCGGGTCACCATCTGCAGATCGCGCAGTGGCGGCACGTGGCGGACCGGCTCTCGCGCTACCAGGCGACCATCGGCACGGTGAGCGCCAACGCCGAGGGCTGGGCGCTGTATGCCGAGCGGCTCATGGACGAGCTGGGCTTCCTGCCCGACCCGGAGCGGCGGCTGGGCTACCTGGACGCGCAGATGATGCGGGCGTGCCGGGTCATCGTCGACATCGGCATGCACCTGGAGCTGGAGATTCCGGACCACTCGCCGTTCCGTCCCGGCGAGCGGTGGACGCCGGAGCTGGCGCAGGAGTTCTTCGGGAACCACAGCGGGCGTCCGGCGGACTTCGTGGAGAGCGAGCTCACCCGGTATCTGTCCGTGCCCGCCCAGGCGATCGGCTACAAGCTGGGCGAGCGGGCCTGGCTGATGGGCCGGGAGAACGCGAAGAAGCACCACGGCGACGCGTTCGACGCCCGGGCCTGGCACATGGCGGCGCTCTCACAGGGACCGCTGGGCCTCGACGACCTGGTGGACGAGCTGTCCAAGCTCTGACGCGGTGTGGGTGGTGGGCCCGGCTCACCACCCACGGCCCGCCGCCCGAGGCCGGGCCGTCAGCAGCCGCAGTTCTGCGCACCGAGGGGCGCGGTCAGCGGATCGGCCTCGCGCTTCCCGCGGCCCTCCCAGGTCTCGAACTCGAAGCCCTCGCGCACCCAGTACTCGAAGCCGCCGAGCATCTCCTTGACCTGGTAGCCGAGTTCGGCCAGGGCGAGGGCGGCGCGGGTGGCGCCGTTGCAGCCGGGGCCCCAGCAGTAGGTGACGACCGGCACGGCCTTGTCGAGCAGCTGCTCGGCCTGCTCGGCGATGAGCGCGGTCGGCAGGTGCACGGCGCCGGGCACATGGCCCTGGTCCCAGGCCTCCGTGGAGCGCGAGTCCAGCACGACGAAGCCCTGCTCTCCACCCTGGGCCAGCACGGACGCCACGTCGGAGACATCGGCGTGGAAGACCAGGCTGGCGCGGAAGTACGCGGCGGCGTCGGCGGGCGCGGCCGGGGCGACGCGCAGGACGGGGTTGGCGGCGGTGGCGAGCTGCGTTGTTGTCATGGCCAGAAATCTACGGCTCTTGATCATTGGCCGGAAGATACGATCCCCGGAACATCTCTTGATTCGCCGGGGATTTCACTGTTGTCTGGCAGCCATGACCGAGTATTCCCCGGACAACACCGACTGGCGCATCCTGGACGCCCTCCAGCAGGACGGCCGGGCCAGCTTCGCGGAGCTGGCCCGCGCCGTCGCCATGTCCCCGAGCGCCGTGACGGAACGGGTGCGGCGACTCGAAGAAGCGGGGGTGATCTCGGGCTATACGGCGATCGTCGACCAGGAGCGGCTCGGCCGGGGCATCCTCGCCTTCGTACGGCTGCGGTACCCGAACGGCAACTACAAGCCGTTCCACGATCTCCTTGAGGCGACTGCGGAGATCATGGAGGCGCACCACGTCACGGGCGACGACTGCTTTGTGATCAAGGTCGGCGCACGGTCGATGAGCCACCTGGAGGAGATCTCCGGGAAGATCGGCGCACTGGGGTCGGTGACGACAAGCGTCGTCTACTCCTCGCCACTGCCCCGACGCGCGATCGGCCGCTGAGCGCCGGCCGGGGTACCTAATCCCCGGCCCCAGCCGAGCGGTGGCGCACCTCCGACCCGTTGCGCTCCTTGACGATCTCCAGCTGGGTCGGGATACGGCGGCGCAGATCCCCGACATGGCTGACGATGCCGACGCTGCGGTCCCGCTCGCGCAGCGAGTCCAGTACGTCCAGGACCTCGTCCAGGGCCTGGTCGTCGAGGCTGCCGAAGCCCTCGTCGATGAAGAGCGTGTCGAGCCGCACGCCCCCGGCCTCGTCGGTGACCACATCGGCCAGGCCCAGCGCCAGCGCGAGCGACGCGAAGAACGTCTCGCCGCCCGAGAGCGTGGCGGTGTCGCGCTCCCGGCCCGTCCAGGCATCGACCACATGCAGCCCCAGGCCGGAACGGCCGCGTCCGCCCCGGGCGTCGGAGTGCACCAGTGTGTACCGCCCGCCGGACATCCGGCTCAGCCGGGCCGTCGCGGCGGCCGCCACCTGCTCAAGGCGCGCGGCCAGCACATACGACTCCAGGCGCATCTTGCGCTCGTTGTCGGCGGAGGTGCCCGCGGTGAGCCCGGCCAGGCGGGCCACCCGGTCGTACTCCTCGCGCAGCGGCCCGATCCGGCGCGTCTCCGCGGCGGCCTCCCGCCCCAGCCGGCCGAGCTCGGCGCAGCGGGCGCGCGCGGCGGCGAGCACCGAGGCGGCCTCCCGGAGAGCCCGTTCCACGCGCGCGTGGGCGGCCTCGGCCTCCTCGGTCCGCGCGGCCGGGCGCGCGGACGCCGCGACCGTGGCGGGCTCGGCGAGCCGGTCGGCGACGGCCGCCTCCTCGCGCTGCCACTCGTCGAGCCGGTGCTGGAGCTCGCGCTGCTGCCGGTCGTCGAGGAAAGCCTCCGCCGCTGCCCGAGGGGTGTCGAACCCGGCTCGGAAGGCCACCTCGGAGAGCCGCCCGTCCGCGTCCTTGAGCCGCTGGGCGGTCGCCTCGACCTCACGGACGGCCCCGGCGGCCCCGGCGAGCAGCCCGGCCCGGTGCTCAAGCAGGTCCGCCTGCTCGGCGACGCTGCGCGCCTCGCCCCGGGCCGCCGCCAACTCCCTTTCCAGGGAGGCCTGTTCCCGGTCGATCTCCTCGCGCCGTGCGGTACGGGCCGAGACGCGCCTGTCCGCCTCGCGCTGCTGCGCCAGGCGTCGCGCGTGCTCGCGCTCCGCGCTCTCGAAGGCCTCCCGGGCGGCGTGCAGCCCGGCGGCCAGCGCACGGCTCTCGCCGTACTCGGCCCCCCACTCGCGCACTTGGCCGTCGAGCACGGCGAGGGTCTCCGTGCCCGCCTCCGCGCTCGCCGCCGCGAACCGCTCGCGTACGGAGGCGAGGGCGCGCTCGGCTTCGGCGCGGGCCGCTTCGGCCTGCCGGTACGCCTCGTGGGCGGCCTCCTCCGTCCTACGGTCCACCTGGCCGGTCGTGGCGCGCGCGGGGGCGGGGTGCTCGGGCGAGCCGCAGACGGCGCACGCCTCGCCGTCGCGCAGCCCCGCGGCGAGCTCGGCCGCGATGCCGCGCAGCCGCTCCTCGCGCAGGGCGAGCCAGTGCTCATGGGCGGTGTTGGCCCGCTCCCGGGCAGTGCTCTGCCGCTCCTCGGCCGCGGCCACGCGCGCGTGGAGGGCGTCGCGGTCGCGGGCCGCCGCCAGCCTGCGCCGGGCCGGTTCGAGCCGTCCCGCCAGCTGTTCGGTACGGGTGGCGGCCTGGTGGGCGGCGTCGATGCGCTCCTGGTGGCGCCGGCGGTCGCCCTCCCAGGAGGCGAGCCAGCCGGCCGCGTCGAGGAGCAGCTGCTCGTCGGCCCTGGCCTGGCGGTCGAGCTCGGCGCGCTCGGCGGTGATCTCGGCGCTGCGGGCCTCGGCCCTGCGGGCGGCGTCGAGCGCGCCCAGCTCCTGGCGCATCTGCCGCTCCAGCGCGCCGAGTTGGTCCGCCCCCGCCTCGGCCAGATCGGGGGGCAGCAGCGCGCGGGAGCGCTCGCGGGCCGTGGCCGCCGTGTGGTGCTCGCGCTCGGTCTCCGCGCGCAGCGTGAGGGCGGGGGCGACGAGGTCGGCCTTGCGGGCCCGGTCGAGCCGGTCCCGCACGGCGGCGCGGCGGGGCTCGGCCGCGGCCAGCTCGTCGGCGCGGCGGCGGGCGTCCGCGTAACGGCGCTGCAGCTCGGCGAGGCGGCGCTCGTCGTCCAGCGCGATACGGGCGGCGGCCTGCCGGCTCTCGGCGGCCGTGACGGCGCACTCCGCGACGGCGAGCCGCTCGCGGGCCCCGGCGCGCGCGACAGCGGCCCACTCCAGGACGGCCTCGGCGAGCCCGGGCTCCCCCGGGCGGTGCTCCGGCAGGGGCCAGTCGCGCGCGTCCGCACTGTCCCCGGCGGCCTGCGCCATCCGCTGGGCGAGCGCGAGCAGCCGCTCGTCACCGGCTCTGACCTGCTGTTCGGCGGCGCGGCGCAGCTCGGCCAGACGCTCTTCGACAGCGGCGAAGCGGCCGGTGTCGAAGAGCCGCCCGAGCAGCTTGCCGCGCGCCTCGGCGTCGGACCGCAGGAACTTGGCGAAGTCGCCCTGCGGCAGCAGGACGACCTGGCAGAACTGCTCGCGGCTCATACCGACGAGCTGCCCGATCTCCTCCCCCACCTCCTGGTGGGAGCGGCTGAGCGCCTGCCAGACGGCGTCCCGCGCGTCGTACTCGCGCAGCCAGGTCTGCGCCTTCTCGGAGGTGAAGCCGGTGCCGCGCTTCTTCGGCCGGTTCTGCTGGGGCCGCCGGGTGATCTCCAACCGCCGTCCGCCGACGGTCAGATCGAGCAGGACCTCGGTGACGGTCTCGGGCGCGGCGTGGTCGCTGCGCAGGGTGGCGCCGGGGCTCTGGCGGGCTCCGGGCACCGCCCCGTACAGCGCGTAGCAGACGGCGTCCAGGACGGAGGTCTTGCCCGCGCCGGTCGCCCCGTGGAGCAGGAAGAGCCCGGCGGCGGAGAGCGCGTCGAAGTCGACCTCCTGGGTGCCGCCGAAGGGGCCGAAGGCGGTGACGCGCAGCCGGTGCAGCCTCATCGGGCCCCCTCCCGTGCGGCCGCGCCCTCGCGCGCGTGGTCCTGGGTGAGCGCCGACTCGACCCGTACGTCGTCGAAGGCGGCGCGCAGCACCGTCCGCTCCCGCTCGTCCGGGCCGCTGCCGCCGCGCACATGGGCCACGAAGTCCTCCGCGATCTCCTGGTCGGTACGGCCCTGGAGGCGTCGCGCGTACGAGGCGAGCGGGTCCTCGGGGGCGCGGTCCGGGTCGAAGACCAGGCTCAGCGTGTGCGGGAAGCGGGCGGCGACGCGGGCCATCGCGTCGTCGGGGCGGACCGGGTCGGTGAGCGTCGCCTCGACCCACGCCCCCTCGTGACGCTCAAGGGCGGGCTCTTCGAGCAGGTCGTCGAGCCGGCCCCGGATGCGGGCGAGCGGGCGCGGGACCGGGCAGTCGATCCGCTCGGCGGCCACCGATCCGTCGGCGGCCAGGTCGACGAGCCACATCGACTTGCGGTGGGTGGTCTCGGAGAACGAGTACGCCAGCGGGGAGCCCGAGTAGCGCACGCGGTCGGAGAGGGTCTGGCTGCCGTGGAGATGGCCGAGCGCCACATAGTCGACGCCGTCGAAGACTCCCGCGGGCACGGCGGCGACCCCGCCGACCGTGATGTCCCGCTCGCTGTCGCTGACCTCTCCGCCCGCCACGAAGGCGTGGGCGAGGACGACGGAGCGGGTGCCTCGCGCGCGTGCCGCGAGATCCGCCCGGACGCGCTCCATGGCCGCGCCGAGGACCTGCTCGTGCCCGGCTTTGGCGGTCTTGAACTCGTCGCGGACCAGGGCCGGTTCGAGGTAGGGCAGCCCGTAGAGAGCCACCTCGCCGTGGGCGTCGGACAGCAGCACCGGAGTGCCGCACCCGGCCGGGTCGGTGCGCAGATGGATGCCCGCCCGCTCGATGAGGCCCGCGCCGACGCCGAGCCGCCGGGCCGAGTCGTGGTTCCCGGAGATCATGACCGTCTGCACGCCCTCCTCGGCGAGGCGGTGGATGGCGCGGTCGAAGAGCTCCACGGCCGCGAGCGGCGGCACGGCCCGGTCGTAGACATCCCCTGCCACGAGGACCGCGTCCACGTCGCGCTCGCGCACCGTCGCCACCAGGTGGTCGAGGAACGCGGCCTGGGCGTCGAGCAGGGCGACCCGGTGGAACGACCGTCCCAGGTGCCAGTCCGACGTGTGCAGGAATCTCATGATCCCCGAGGGTAACGGTGGGGTCGGACATCCCGGGCGGCAACTGCCTTACCGGTACGGCGCAGAGTTGTCACGCGTCCCCGTACGCCTCTCCGCCGAGCTCCAGCGTCGCGCTGCCCGCGGTGACATCCGCGAGCCAGCGCCGCAAGGACTCCACGTCCGCCTCCGGGATGCCGATCTCGATGGTCACGGCCTCGGCGTAGCGCACCTCGCGCACCGCGCGGCCGGTGGCCCGCAGATCGTTCTCCAGCTTGCCCGCGCGCTGGTGGTCGACGGTGACGGTGGCGAGGCGGAACCGCCGGCGCACCACGGTGCCGAGCGCGTCGAGGGCTTCGCCGACCGCTCCCCCGTACGCGCGGATGAGCCCGCCGGCGCCGAGCTTCACGCCGCCGTAGTAGCGGGTGACGACGGCGACGGCGTACCGCACCTCGCGGCGGGTCAGCATCTGGAGCATCGGGACTCCGGCGGTCCCTCCCGGCTCGCCGTCGTCGCTCGCCTTCTGCACCGAGGCGTCGGCCCCGATGACGTACGCGAAGCAGTTGTGGGTCGCCGTCGGGTGCTCCCTGCGGACGCGCGCGATGAAGTCCTGCGCCTCCTGCTCGGTCGCGGCGGGCGCGAGCGCGCAGAGGAACCGCGATCGGTTGACCTCGGTCTCGTGCACGCCCTCGCGGGCGATCGTCCGGTACTGCTCCTGCATACGGCCACCCTATGCGGTGCCACACGTCTGACCTGCTGGTCGCCCTGGCGCCCCGGACCTGGAGACCGAGATCCCCGGCCCGCCCCAGGGGTGCGGGGTGACCGATGTCACCCGGCTCGGCGCGACGGCACGCTCGGGGCGGATATCCGGCGGCACACGCAGGCCACGCCGGGTGGATGTCAGTTGAACCTTCACCCGCTCCTCCCCCTTGATCCTCAACTCTCCCTATAGGCACCTCCCCCAGGCTGCGGGGAGGAGTCGTGCCACAGCAGAGAGTGCGCCGGTTCGTAAGGAGCAACCCGATATGTCATCAAACCTCCCGTTATTCTCCGTCCTCCTGGGAGGCGATTACGCGGGCAAGTCATCGGCGATGTCACGGCTCGCGGGAGACCCGGAGCCAGTCCGGGTCGTCTCGGTCGACGATCACTTCCTCACCGACCGGCACGCGCTGATCGGCCGGCTGCGGCGCGACGTGGTCAAGGATGTCGCGGCCCCGGACGGCGCCTACTCGCCGGACTTCATGGCCAGCATGCTCCAGACCGCCGTGGTGCACCTGCGCGACCAGCTCCTCACGGCCGCGGAGGCCGCCGACGGACGGCCGCTCCTCGTCGACTCGTACTACTACAAGATCCTCGCGAAGTGCCGCCTCGCGGGGGTGAGCGAGAACCCCATGTACGACTGGTGGCGCTCGTTCCCGCAGCCGCGCCACGTCGTCTACCTCAAGGTCTCGCCGCACGAGGCCTGGCGCCGCAGCCGCCGCGGGACCCGGCTCAACTCCCTCGAACACTACGGCGAGCGGCCGAACCGGACGTCGTTCGAGCGGTACCAGACCGACCTGGAGAAGCTGATGCGGGACGAGATCCGGGATCTCCCGGTGACGGTCGTGGAGCAGCAGAACTCCCCCGGGCGGACCGCCGACGCGGTGCGGGAGGTGCTCTGTCATGACTACGTCTGAGACTCGTCAGGACGGCCTGTCCTGGGCCGATCCGCAGCGGATCGGACGGTACCGGTCGCGGGTGTTCGCCGAGCGGGCCCGGCTGCGGGCGGCGTTCGCGGATCCGGCCGGACACCAGCAGCGGGTCCTGGAGGACCTGCTCGCCTTCAACGCCGACACCGCCTACGGGCGCGCCCACGGCTTCGCCCGGATCCGTACGCTGGACGACTGGCGCAAGGCCGTACCCGTGCAGGACTACAGCGGCCTCGCCCCCTGGATCGAACGGGCAGCGGCCGGCGAGGACAACATCCTCACCGCCGACAGACCCGCCGTCTTCTTCACCAGCAGCGGCAGCACCGGCGCCCGCAAGAAGATCCCCGTCACCCCGCAGTTCATGCGCACCACGTTCTTTCCCTTCTACTACGCCGCCTGGGCGCCGCTCATCGAGCACTTCCCCGACGTCCTCGCGCGCCCGGACGCGGTACTGAACCTCAAGCACGACCCGATCGCCGCCCCGCCCACCACGGCCTCCGGCAAGCCACACGTCGGGGCCAGCCAGGTCGACTTCGGCGCCAGGTTCGGTGAGCCGCTCTCCGCGGAGCCCGGCACGAGTGCCCCCTGGGCCACCCTGCCGGTGCCGGTGGCGGCCGATGCGCATCTGGAGAAGATGTATCTGCGGCTGCGCCTGGCCGTAGAGAGCGATGTGCGCTGTGTCATCGGCATCAACCCGGCCATGGTCGCCGCCCTCCCCCACCAGTTGAACCTGTGGTGGGAGCGCATCGTCCAAGAGGTGCGCGACGGCACCCTGGGCGGACACCCCCACGGCTCCCCCAACCCTGAGCGCGCCCGCGAACTCGACCGCCTCGCCGCGCGCTTCGGGCGGGTCCGGCCCGCCCACATCTGGCCGCGGATGCGGGCCCTGTTCTGCTGGACCACCGGCCTCGCCTCGCTCTATCTGCCGCGGCTGCGCGAGGAGTTCGGGCCGGCGGTCACCCTCCTGCCCGCCCCGGTCGCCGCATCGGAGGGCCCCACCGGCGTCGCCCTCGACCGTCACCCGACCGCCGGAAGCCTCGTCGTCACCGCCTCCGTACACGAGTTCGCCGACGCCGACGCCGATCTCACCCCGGACATGCCCACCCTCCAGCCCCACGAGCTTGAGGTGGGCCGCGACTACCACACCGTCTTCAGCCACATCGGCGGCCTCTACCGCTACGCCGTCGGCGACGTCGTACGGGTCGTCGACCGCGAGGACGGCGTGCCGCGCCTCGAATACACCGGCCGCAGCTCCCTCTCCAACGCCGCCGGGGAACGTCTGCGCGACGCCCACGTCCTGCGTGCCCTCGGCACCGCCCTGGCCGCAGGCGGCCTCGAACTGCGCAACACCGCCTGTCGCGTCACCCACGCACAACACGGCACCCCCGCCTACCGGTTCGCCCTCGCCTCGGCCACCCCCTGGAGCGGAGACGAAACCGAAGCGTTCCTGAAGCGCCTCGACCACGCCCTCGGCCACGAATCCCCCGGCTATCACCACGCCCGGACCCACCACCGCCTGGGCGCCCCCACCTCCCTGCATCTGCACCCCGACGCCTTCCTCGACGACTGGCACGCCGCCGTCGCCACCGGCGTCCGCCCCACCCAGGTCAAAGACCGGCTCTTCCGCCAAGACCCGGCGCAATGGCAACGACTCACCGACGGGAACGGTTCCTGAACGGCACTCCTCCAGGCGCGGCCGCACCCCACTGCGGGCCCCGCACTCCACCCATCCGACCGAAGGAGACGAGAACCCCGTGACCGAGTTGCTCGACGCAGTCGAACGCACCGCCCTGCTCACCGCTGCCCTGCGTGCCGCGGAGACGCGTCGGCCCGACCGCATCTACCAGGATCCGTACGCGGACGCGCTCTGCGGTGAGATCGGGCCGGAGCTGCTCGCGGAGATCCGGAAGGCGACGTTCCCGGCGGACGCCTCGCGTACGCTCCCCAGCACCCCCGACTACAACGCCATCCGCACCCGGTTCTTCGACGACTACCTCCAAGAGGCCGCCCGCGAGCCCGGGATGCGGCAGATCGTGCTCGCCCCGGCCGGGATGGACTCGCGCGCCTACCGGCTGGACTGGCCCGAGGGGCTGCGCTACTACGAGGTCGACCGGCCCGCGGTGCTGGCGTACAAGAAGGACCGGCTGGAGGGCGTCAGCCCGCGGACCGACCACCGTACGGTCGCCGTGGACCTCACCTCTCCCGACTGGGAGGACGACCTCCGGGAGGCGGGGTACGACCCGGCCCTGCCGTCCACCTGGCTGCTCGAAGGGCTGCTGTACTACATCCCCGAGCAGGACACCCACCGCATCCTGCGCCGCGTCGCCGCCTTCTCGGCGCCCGGCAGCCGGATCGCCGCCGACCTGGTCAACGCCGCCGCCCTGACGCTCCCGCAGATGCGCGGGCTGCTGGACGTCTTCGCGGGCTGGGGCTGCCCCTGGTTGTTCGGGACCGACGAGCCCGAGGCGCTCTTCGAGAGCTTGGGGTTCTCCGTCGAGGCGCTGCAACCCGGCGAACCGGGCGCGGACTTCGGCCGCTGGCCGGACCCGGTGCCGGCGCGGCACGAGGCGAACGTGCGCCGGGTGTTCTTCATCCACGGTCGGCGGCGCTGAGATGCCGACAGCTTTGGTCGTGGGAGGCAGTGTCGCGGGTCTGGCCTCCGCGCTCGCGCTGGCCGGTTCCGGACGGCAGGTCGTCGTCCTGGAGCGCTCCGCCCCACCGCCCCGGGGCGCGATGGCCGACCTGCACAGCCGCTGGCAGCGGCCGACCGTGCCGCAGGCCCAGCAGTCCCACACGCTGACCTCGCTCGGCGTGCGCACGCTGCGCACGCGCGCGCCCGAGGTCCTGGAGCGGCTGGTCGCCGCCGGTGCCCCGCTGTTCGACCTCACGCGCGCGTTGCCGCAGGGTGCGACCGACCGGGCGCGCGAGGTGGGCGACGACGAACTGGTCGCGCTGGGCTGCCGCCGCACCACGCTCGAACTCGTCCTGTACCGGACGGTCGAGGCCCTGCCGCAGGTGGAGATCCGGCACGGCACGACGGTGCGCGGGCTGCGGCTGAGCGCCGACCGGCAGTCCGTGCGCGGCGTGGTGACGACGGACGGCGCGCACCTGCCCGCCGATGTGGTCGTGGACGCCACCGGCCGCCGCGCGGCCTCGCGCGGCTGGCTCACGGATGCCGGGATTCCGGTGGCGGGGGATCTGACCAGCCCGTCCGGGCTGCGCGGCTTCACCCGGTTCTACCGGCTCAGAAGCAGTTCTCTGCCCGGGCCGCTCAACCGGGGCCATGCCGCCGGGGACATCTGGGACCACTACGCGGGCGTGCTGCACCCCGGCGACGCGGGCACCTTCGCGATCGCCCTGGGCACGCTGCCCGGCGACACGGAACTGGACCGGCTGCGGCACGCCGATGACTTCACCGCCGTCGCGCGCGCCACTCCGGGCCTGGCCGACTGGCTCGACGACGCCGTCAGCGCGCCCATCTCCGCCGTCCATGTGATCGGCAGCCCGGCCAACGCGCTGCGCGCCACCGCCGTGCACCCGCCCGTGGCGGGCCTGTTCCCGGTCGGGGACGCCGCCTGTGTCACCAACCCGCTCTACGGGCGCGGGATGTCGCTGGCGCTCGCGCAGGCCTTCGGCCTCGCCGACGCGCTGGCCGCGCGCCCCGCGACCAAACGGACCGAGGCCGCGGCCGGGTTCGCCGATACGTTCCTGCGGCCGTGGTACGAGCACGCGGCGAGCACCGACCGGGAGCGGATCGGGCGCTGGAGCGCCGTCGTGCACGGCCGGCCGCTGCCGCCCGCCTACGCCGGCTGCCCCGACACGTCCATACGGGCGGCCGCCGCCCAGGACGGGACGGTGTGGCGCGGGCTGATGCGGGTCCTGATGGGGCTGAGCACTCCGGACGAGGTGTTCGGGGACGAGAAGTTCCGGCATCGCGTGGCTCAGGCGCCCCGTGGCGCGGTCCCGGCGGGCACCGCGACCATGCCCCGCCAGGACCTCCTCGGCGCCCTCGTGGCGGCGCAAGGAGGCCGGTCGTGACGCCGTGCGGAAGGAGATCCGTCGTGACGCCGTCCCGTCGCCGTGCCCCCTCCGTGGTGGAAGGAGCACGCCCGTGACCGCCCCCGCAGTCGTCTCCGCGCCCCGGCCCCGGGCGGCGGCGGGAGCGCGCCGCCGGGTGCTGCTGGCTCCGATCACGGTCACCCCCTCCAAACCGCTCGCCCCGTCCCACCTCAAGGGTTTGTTCTGGACGGACGTGATGTACCGGGCGACCGCGTGTCTGGCGGAGGTCGACTACCGCTACAGCCACACGACGTACCACCTCACCGAACAGACCCTGGGGTTCTGGGAGTTCCTCGACCGCACCCACGGGGACACCGGCTACGCGGAACTGACGGAGGACGACATCGGCTCGCTGTACGTGCGCCACCGCGCGGCGGCGGACCGGGTTCCGGCCGCCGCGTTACGCCCGTACGCCGACGCCGTCGAGCACCACGGCTGGGTGCACCCGGCCGCCGCCCGGGTCCTCGAACTGTGGCGGGAGCACTACGCCCGGCTCGGCCTGTACGACCCCGGGCTCCTCGCCCACCAGCCGCCCGGCCTCGGTCTGGAGGAGATGCTGGAGCAGCTACGCGCGCGTGGCCTGTGCCTGGACCACCGAGGGCTCGGCGGCCCGGTCTACCTCGACCTGACGCGGCACGGTCTGCCGCTGCGGCAGATCGTCACCGCCGACGGCCGCCCCAACTACCTCGCCTGCGCACTGCGCGAACTCCTGCCGCTCGCGCCGCACTACGACGAGGTGGTGTTCCTGTACGACCGTGAGCTCGACCCGGACTACCAGCTCCTCGCGCGCGTGCTCGCGCCGCTGGGGCCCGTCGTGCACCGGGTCCCGGTCGGCCGCGTCCCGGTGGACGGCGAGATCCGCTCGGCCCGCGAAGGCGGCTGGCGGGGCCTGGACGCGGCCGCGCTGATCGGGGCGGCGTCCGCCGACCACGACGAGGCGGCGATCCGGCTCGGCATGCGGCTCTATTTCATCGCGACGCTCGGACCGGGCCAGGCCCAGTCCCATCGGCCCGATCTGCTGCACCAGTGTCTGAAGCGCGCCGACCGCCTGCTGTCCGGCGCGCCCGCCACGGCTGAGCCGGGTCTGCCCGAACGGCTGGGCGTCCACCGCCGCGACCACACCTATGTGGACCCGTACCGGCTCACCACGAGCCTGCTCGCCCGGCGCCGCGCCGCGCCCGCGCGCGATCTGCTGGCGGAGGTGTTCCTGTGTTCCTGACCGGGCGACCACTCCCCTCAGCAGATCTTCCCGGACCCCCGAGCGGGAAGCGGCCCGCCCCGGAGGTGCTCCCGTGCCCCTGACCCAGCGACGGCTGCACGCCGAGGCGTTCCGGCGGTTGCGGGAGCTACGGCCCGAACTGGTCGACGCCGAGGGCGAGTCGGACCTCGCCGCGCTGCTGGCGGCGCGCACCCGGGTCGCCGAGCGGCCGGACGCCGACGCCGTCCAGGCGGTGGCGGTCGTGCGCCACTTCGACCCCGCGGCCTGGATCCGTGACGCGTCCGCCTTCGCGCTCGGGCTCGCGCCCGAGACTGCGGCGGCCTGGCGGCGCTCATTCACCCGAACGGTGTTCCTGGCCGGGAACCCCGCGAACCTGCTGGGCCGTTACCCATTCGACCGCCTGGCCGAGGACGGGTCGGTCGGCTGGTGCGGCCCGGCACCGGCCGAGAGCAGCGCGGGGCTGCGCCGCCTGCTCAAGCTGTTCCTGTCCACGGCCGCGTTCCCGGTGGGCCCGCCGAGAACGGTCACGGTCCCGGCCCCGACAGCCAGTCGGGGTGACTCCGGGGCGCAACGGCAGGCCCCGACACCGGGGCCCGGCGCCGGACCGCTGCCGCGCGGCGCCGCCCCGCCGCGACCCTCCGCGCCGCGCCCCGGCCCCCCGCCGAGGGCCGGGGTCCACCGCGACCTCTATGTGGCCGCTTCGGGTGTTCCCGTGCCCGAGGCGCTCGTCCACCTCAACCACCTCGTGGTCGAGGCGGCTCTGGACGGCCTGATCATGCCGGGAGACCGGCTGACCCTGCGCTCCGTCCCGAGCCTGACCGGCGCGACCGCGCCCTTCGCCGCGCTCCGCGTCGATGTCGACCGCACCCGTCCCGACCAGCTCCGCGCCTTTGCCGCACTGACCGAGGAGACTCGCCATGACTGACCGCACCACCCTTCCCACCGGCAGCGTCCCGGGCCCGCCGCCCGTCCGCCTGGGCATCCACGGCTCGCCCGATCTCGCCACCGCGATCGTCCGCGCGGCGGGCCGCGACGAGAGCGAGGTCGAGCTGGTCGGGTACGACGTGGCCGACCCGTTCCGTGGGCTGCGGGCCAAGGAACTCGACGTCATGATCGTCAAGTACGGGCTGCGGGAGCCGGATCTGGCGGTGAGCCGCCCCGTGGCACTCGACCCGCGAGCGGTGATCGTCGGCGCCCACCACCCGCTCGCCACGCACGCGTCCGTGTCGGTGGAGGAGCTGGCCGCCTACGAGGGCTTCCGCTGCCCCGGCGCCTTCCCGGAGTACGTGTGGGACGACGTGGTGCCGCCCCGCACCCCGAAGGGCCGCCGGATCCGGCGCGCGTACGACATGGGCACGGTGAACGGCCTGATGGGGACGCTCTCCGGGACTGACGCCGTCCATCTGACGTTCCAGTCCCTGGAGGCCATCGCGCCGGCGCATATGAAGGTGATCCCGATCTTTGATCTGCCGCCCGCGCCGGTCGCCCTGGCCTGGCTGCGGGACCCCGAACCGGCCGCGCACACGGCCCGGTTCATCGCGGACGCCGAAAGCGGGAGCACGGCGCGATGACGGCGACGACGAACAGCCGGGTCCCCGTGGTCCTGCTGCACGCGCTCTCCCTCGACTCGTCGATGTGGGACGCGCACCGGGAGGCCCTGGAGCGGCGTGGACATCTGGTCGTCGCCCCCGACCAGCGCGGCTTCGGGGCCACTCCGCTCGGTGACGAGCCGCCGTCGCTGGACACGGTCGCGGACGACCTGGCCCGCGAGCTGGACGAGCGCGGCATCGAGCGCGCGGTGCTGGTCGGGGTCTCGATGGGCGGCTATGCGGCGATGGCGTTCCTGCGCCGGCATCCCGGTCGGGCACTGGCGCTCGCCCTGCTGTCCACACGGGCGGACATGGACGACGAGGCCACGCGCACGGCGCGGGAGGGCTTCCTGGCCCTCGTCGAGGACCCGGTGAAGGGCCCGGCGGTCATCGGGTCGACCGCGCCCCGACTGGTCGGCGCCACCACGCGCGCCGAGCGGCCGGAGGTGCTGGCCCGGCTCCGTACCGTCGCGGCCGGGTCCTCTCCCGCGTCGCTGGCCTGGGCCCAGCGGGCGATCGCGGCGCGGCCGGACGCCCTGGACGTCCTGCGTGCCACCGACATCCCGGCCGTGGTGATCGTCGGTGAGGAGGACGAGCTGGTGTCGGAGTCGGACACGCGCGCGATGGTCGAGGCCCTGCCCCGGGGGCGCCTCGTGGTCGTCCCGGGCTCGGGACATCTGCCGCCACTGGAGGCACCGGAGGCCACTCAGGCCGAACTGGACGCCCTCCTGGCCGAACTGGACGCGCTCACGGCCGAAGTGGATGCGCGCTGATGCTGACCGAAGACCACCGGGCCTGGGGGTTCACCACCTCCACCGGCCTCGGTTTCACCCACCACACCATCGTCGACGCGCACTTCGACGCATGCCGGGACGACTATCTCCGCCTGCTCGGGCAGGCGGGCATACAGCCCGGCGCGCATGTCCTGGACGCGGGCTGCGGCGGCGGGGACTTCCTGCCGTGGCTGGCCGATCTGGTCGGCCCGGAGGGGCGGGTCTCGGCGGTGGACCTGGCCGAGGAGAACGCCGCGCTGGCCACCGAACGGCTGGCGCGGTGGTCCCCCGCCTGCCCGGTCGACGTCCGCCGCGCCGATCTGCTGGAACTCCCCTTCGCGGACGCCACGTTCGACGCCGTCTGGTGCGCGAACACCGTTCAGTACCTGAACGACTCCGAACTGGCCCTCGCGCTGCGGGAGCTGCGGCGGGTGGTGCGGCCCGGCGGCACGATAGCGGTGAAGGACCTGGACGCCCACCTGATCACGGCCCGGCCGGCGGACCCGTATCTCTTCACGGACTTCTTCCGCGCGGCCGGACGGACCCCCGGCTATGCGGCCCAGCTCCTGCGCACCCGCGATCTGTACCGCCATCTGAAAACCGCGGGCCTGACCGAGGTGCGGCAACGGACCGCCCTGATCGAGCACTTCGCCCCGCTCACTCCGCAGGCCAGGGCGTTCTACGCCCCGACCTGTGCCCGGCTCGCAGAGCAGGCCCTGGCGCTCGGGCTGAGCGAGGAGTGGCGCCGCTTCGCGGACCCGGACGCCGCGGACCATCCGCTCGACGGGCCCGACGGATACATCAGCGAGGGCAATGTGCTGGCAGTCGGCACCGTGCCCGATCAGCGGGAATTCCAGAAGCCGGTCAGTCGTTCTGCGGGTGAGGAGCACATCTAACGGACCCGCGGTCCGCAGGAGGCACGGAGTGAACAGCGAGCAGGACACCATCCGCAAGATCCTGACCGGGACCGGGGACACCTGGGCGGTCGTGGGTCTGTCGTCCAACGAGCGCCGCGCGGCGTACGGGGTGGCGGCGGTGCTGCAGCGGTACGGGAAGCGGATCGTGCCCGTGCACCCCAAGGCCGAGACGGTCCACGGCGAGCAGGGGTATCCGTCGCTGGACGCGATTCCGTTCAAGGTCGACGTGGTGGATGTGTTCGTGAACAGCGAGCTGGCCGGGGATGTGGCCGACCAGGCCGTGGCGGCCGGGGCCAAGGCGGTCTGGTTCCAGCTCGGGGTGATCGACGACGCGGCGTACGAGCGGACGCGGGCGGCGGGGCTCGACATGGTCATGGACCGGTGCCCGGCGATCGAGATACCCCGGCTGGGCTGAGCCCGCCCGGAGGCTCGGGCCCGCGCCCCGCGCGGTACCGGCCGTGCCCCCGCACCCCGTTCCGCCGTGCCGCCCCACCCCGTCCCGCCGTGTTCGCCGTCCCGCCGCACCCCGTCGTCCCGCCGCACCCCGTCGTCCGCTGTACCGGCCGTCCCGGCGCGCTCATACTGGCGCCATCCCCCAGCCCCCGAACGGACCCACGGGAGGCGCGCCTTGCCGCAGCTCATCCGTACCCCGGACGGCCGGAACCTGGCCGTCGAGAGCCGGGGGCACCCCCTGGGCAGGCCGGTGTTCCTGCTGCACGGCACGCCGGGGAGCCGGCACGGTCCGGCTCCCCGCAGCACCGTGCTCTACCGCATGGGCGTCCGCCTCATCACCTTCGACCGGCCCGGGTACGGGGACTCCGACCGGCGGCCGGGGCGCCGGGTGGTGCACGCGGCGGAGGACGTGGCGGCGATCGCCGACGCCCTGGGCATAGGCGAGTTCGCCGTGGTGGGGCGCTCCGGCGGCGCGCCGCACGCGCTGTCGTGTGCCGCGCGGCTTCCGGGGCGTACGGCCAGGGCGGTGGCGCTCGTCCCGCTCGCGCCGCGCGACGCGGACGGCCTCGACTGGTTCGACGGCATGACCGAGGACAACGTAAGGGCGTACACGATCGCGGCGGGCGGCCCGGAGGCGGTCACGGCCGCCCTTGAGGTGCGGGCGGAGGAGATACGGGCGGATCCGAGGGCGACGGTCACCGCGATGCACGGCATGGTGCCGGGGCCGGACCGGGAGGTGCTGGCCGACGCCGCGATCCGGGCGCTGCTCGTCCGTAACTTCGCGGAGGGGCTGCGCTGTTCGGCCGACGGATGGGTCGACGACGTACTGGCGCTGAGCTCGCCCTGGGAGTTCCGGCCGGAGGACATCCGTACGCCGGTGCTGCTGTGGCACGGCGAGCAGGACGTCTTCGCCCCCGCGCAGCACACCCGGTGGCTGGCCGAGCGGATCCCGGGGGCACGCCTGGAAGTGCCCCCGGACGCCGCGCACTTCGGCGCGCTCGCGGTGTTCACCCGCGCCCTTCGCTGGGCCGCCCGCTCCTAGACCGGCCGGTCGCGCGAGGCCCGGCGCTCGATGCGCAGGGCCACCGCGCCTAGACCGGCTGGATTTCGATGTCCCGGTCCAGCCGCTGCCAGGAGCGGGCCGCCTCCGCGATCGGGTGGTCCACGCCCAGGCGTTCGGCGGCCGGTTCGATCACCGCCGCGCGCATTCCGGCCGCGTCCTCGCCCCGGTCCGCCGCCCGCAGGGTGACCGCCAGGTTCGACCGGCAGACCAGCACGTCCGGATGCCACGGACCCAGCTTGTCGAGCAGTCCCTCCAGCGCGGCGTACTCCCACCGCTCGGCGAGGTCCAACCGGCCCAGGTCTCCGTACACGTTCGCCAGATTGACGGCCGCGCACAGCGTGAAGGGGTGCTGGGGGCCGAGCGCCTGCTCCAGCCGGTCGCGTACCTCCTCGGCGTCCGCGACCGCCTCCTCTGCGCCTCCCGTCGCGCGCAGATGGACGACCACATTGGCCCGGCACGCCAGGCTGTACGGGTGGGACTCGCCCAGCGTCCCCCGGTACCCTTCGAACATCTGCCGCGCCAGGTCGAGGGCGTGCGCCGGGTCGCCGGTGGCCGCAAGGTCGGCGGCCAGGCCGACCCCGCAGGCGAGGGTGTCGGGCGAGGCGGGCCCGTACCGGTCGCGGAACCGCTCGTACGTCTCCCCCGTCAGCCGCATCGCCTCGTGCGGATACCCGGCCCTGCGCAGCGAGACGGCCAGGCTCTTGGCGGCGCGCAGCACCTCGGGCGCGTGCGGGTCCAGGACCCGGCGCAGTCCGTCCACGACTTCCCGCAGGACCTCCACCGAGACCGCGTACTCGCCGGTCTCCCGCAGGTCCCCGGCCAGGTTCATCTTGGTGACCAGGGTGTAGGGATGGTCGTCGCCGAGCAGCATGCCGCGGCGCTCCACGGTCCGCTCGTCGAGCCGCCGCGCGGCCTCGCTGTCCCCGGTCAGCCGGTAGTCGATGGCGAGGTTGTGCGCGGCGATCAGGGTGCGCCGGTGGGCCTCGCCGAAGAGGCGGCGCATGCCCCGGTAGACCCACAGGTCGCGTTCGAGCGCCTCGGTGAACCTGCCGACGGCGCGCAGATCGGCGGCCAGGCTGCCGGTGACGATCAGCACGCTGGGGTGGTCGTCGGCGGGATGGCCGGCGTGGAAAAGGCGCAGCTGGCGGGCGAGGGTGTCCTCGTCCATGGTCAGCGCTGCCTGGTAACGGCCCTGCGCCCGCAGGGCGTTGGCCAGCTCGAAGCGGATGTTGAGGGTCTGCAGCGCGTCCTCGCCGAGCCGGCTGGTCCAGATCCGGTCCAGCTGGGCGCCGAAGACCCGGGCGCTCTCCAGTTCACCGCGCCGCAGGAGGTAGCGGATCCGGTCGACCATCAGCTCACGGGCTTTGGCGTCGTCGCTGTCCGCGATGCCGGAGGCGTTCAGATGCGGCCAGATCAGCTCGAAGGCGGGCCAGCTCTTGGGGTCGTTCACCGGGTCGTCCCGGTCGACGCCCTCGGCCGGCCGCGCCTGCGCGAGGATGCGGTGGACCACGCTCTTGGTCTCGGCCTGCTCCTCGGCGCTGAGCGCGTCGCGCACGGCCGCCTGGACGAGGCGGTGCACCTGGATGCTGCTGTCCGCCGGGTCCACCTTGGCGAGGGCGAACCGGTTCAGCGTCTGGATGACCCGGCCCAGCATGTACCGCTCGCGCAGATCGGCGTCGTACGGGAGCAGCGCGTCGAACATCGCGTCGCTGCCGATGAGCCGCATGGAGACGGGTTCGGCGGAGAAGAACGAGCAGATCTCCAGGAGGCGCACCGCGGCGCTCGACTCCTCGCGCAGCCTCTTGATGGAGATGGCCCAGGTCGCGCCGAACCGCAGCCCGTACCCCTCCGGTGTGCCGAGCGAGAGGACCGTGGTGCTCTGCTCCGCGAGCTGGCGCAGATAGGCGTCCACGGGCGTCGCCGTCTCGGCGAGCCAGGCCGCCGCCACCTCCACGGCCAGCGGCAGGTCGCCCACCGCGTCGGCGACCAGGTCGGCGTCCCCGGGCGGCAGGCCAGCCACCCGCCAGGTCAGGTGCTCCACGCTCTCGAACCGGGTGAAGACCTCGACCTGGGTGGTCTCCACCCGGTTCGTGGCCGGTTTGTTGCGGCAGGTGGCGAGCAGATGCCCGTAGACGGGGCCGGGGAGCGGCCCGATGGGCGGGGGCAGCCGGCGCAGCGCCTCGTCCGGGTCCTCCACGTTGTCGAAGATCAGCAGCCAGCGCGGGTAGCGCTCGCCGCGCCACAGCTCCTGGAGGGCCGCCATGGCCGCCTCGGCCACCACGTCCCCCGTCCGCAGGCCCATCTCGGCGGCGAGCTGCGCCAGGGAGGCCACCACCAGGTCGGGCCGCTCCGCCTCGATCCACCACACCAGGTCGTAGTCGGCCCGGAAGCGGTGCGCGTACTCCAGCGCCACCTGTGTCTTGCCCACGCCGCCGAGTCCGTACAGGACCTGGGGCAGGCGCTGTGCGGAGCGGCTGTCGCCGCGCAGCTGGTCGCGCACCCGGTCGAGGAGGTCGGTGCGGCCGGTGAACCAGCTGTTGCGCGGCCGTACGTTCCAGATCCGGGGCGCGTTCCCGGGGAAGCGGGGGCGGTCGGGGGCGCACGGGAGCGCGGCGGCGGCCTCGCTCCGGCCGAGCGCGGCGAGCAGCGCGGCCGCCGCCGCGGCCTCGTCCACACGCACCAGGTCGACCGCGCGCAGCCCGCCCGGCGGCGGTGTGAGCCGTACGTCGCCGACGCGCACGGGCAGCACCTGACGGCGGCCGCCGGCCCGGTCGGGGGCGGGTCCGCTGTCCCACAGACCGCGTCCCGCACGGGACTTGAGGTAGGGCGGGGAGGCGATGTGCAGGACGCGGTGGGCGCTGTCCTCGCCGGACTCCGGCACCGTCAGGTCGGACCGGGGGGCGCGGACGTCCACCGGGAAGGTGCGGAAGCCCGCCGCGCCGAGCACGGCGGACAGCCAGTCCACCCACATCCGGTCCTCGGAGACGTGGTTGAGCACGATGTTCGCGGGCGAGGCGGGCCTGCGCCGGGTGAAGGCGGCGGCATGGGCGAGCCGCAGCGACTCGTCGATCGGCGGCAGCCCGGTGACCTGCCCGTGGGTGAGCACCGAGGTGAGCCGCTCGCAGGCGGCGAGCAGGGAGCTGCCGAGGTTGGGCGGGTCCCCGAAGGTCGCCAGGACCTCCTCGTAGGCGTAGAAGGGCCGGTACGGGATCTCCACCGTGCCCCAGTAGCTGTCGGCGGCCTCGCCCGTCAGGCCGCTGGGGAGGCCCTCGAAGTACTCCCGGGCGAGCGCCCGCCCGGCGTCGGCCTTCTCCTTCTCGCCCTCGTCGATACGGGTCGGCACGGGCAGGATGCGGATGTTCCGCTCCTGGTAGCGCTCCTCGATGTACCGGGCGACGGCCGAGGCGCCGTCGATGCTCTGGTCGCTCAGGGTGAAGCAGACGACGAGCACCTGGGGCATCTGGACGGTGCAGATGTCGGCGATGTCGCTGAGTCCGGTCCGGCTGTCGATCAGGGTGAAGTCGTAGTGGCGGCGCATGTCGTCGCCCATGGCGTCGAAGAACTGGCCGCCGCCGGAGTGCTCGTAGAAGTGGTCCCAGTCCATCCGTCCCACGACCGAGGAGTAGTCGCGGTTGCGGCGGCCCGCCGAGAGGAAGTCCAGGCTGCCGCCGCTGGGGAAGGACCAGTCGAGGGTGACGGCGTGCGGGCGGACGCGCGCGTAGGCGCGGTGCCAGTCCGGGGTGCGCTCGCCGGGCCTCCGGGCCTCCTCCTGGTACTCGGTGATCAGGTTGATCAGGCCCGGGGTGGCCTCCAGATCACGCAGGTTGAGGAAGGGGTGGAAGAACCGGTGCAGGCCCGGCGCCTCCAGGTCCCAGTCGACGGCGAGCACCCGGTAGCCGTTGGCCGCCAGGATCCAGGCGCAGTTGGCGAGCGCCATCGTGCGTCCGGTGCCGCCCTTGTACGAGTAGAACGTGATGACGGTCCCGTCACGGTTCTCGGCCATCTGGGGGGCCCTCCACCTGCTCGGCCTTGCTCTTCCCGGCGGCGCGCTGTTCTCGCTGGTCCCCGGTGCGGCCGCGGGCCGGCCGGCCGAGCCCGACCCCGTCCGGCAGGACGTGGGGCAGCGGGCTGCCGGGCCCGGCCGGCCTGTCCGTGCGCGCGGCGCTCTCGTAGTGCCTGACCGCCGACCGGACCGCCCTGGGGAGCTCCTGGCTGAAGGCTTCCAGAGTAGGCAGCCCGCCGCCCTGCGTCAGGTGGCCGGGGCTCTGCCGCAGCCGTGTCGCGAGCACTTCGTCCGCGACATGGCGCAACTCGGCCTCGCGCGGGGGTGATTCGGGGTCGGCGCGGTTCCAGGGAACCATCACGCTGAGCCATGGGCGGGGCTCGGCGCAGAGCAGCCGCACCAGCTCCCGGTGGCGCGGCGAGTCCAGCGCCCAGCGGTCGAGCAGCAGCAGCCCGGGGGCGTCGGGCGGCCCCGGGCGCAGCAGCCGGTCGGCGCTGTCCTCGAACTCCGCGAGGCGCACCGCGTAGTTGAGGTTGACGACGAGGTCGGCGGTGTGGCGGGCCAGCGGCCGTGCGGACAGCGGGTGGTACGGGTTCCAGTCGCTGGGCCGGGAGCCGTAGCAGTCGGGGCCGCGCCCGCGCGGCAGGCCGTCGCGGGAGCAGGCGAGGACGGTCACCTCCAGGTCGCGCCCGGGCCCGGGGGCCGCCCCGAAGGCGGAGGTGAGCGTCGCGTAGTCCTGGAGCGGGTCGCCGTCGGCCACCCGGGTCCGCTCCGCGACGCTCACGATGCGCTTGGCGAGCTGGTAGACGGCGTGTTCGTAGTGGTCGCGCAGATAGCTGAGCTTGATCATCCCGTAGAAGCCCTCGTCGGCGTACTCGTCGCCGAAGTCCGCGTGGTCGAACTTCAACCTGCGGGCGGGCTCGGGCAGTTGGTGCGGCAGTACGGGGATCCAGAGCGCGGGGATGATCGCCGGGGGTGAGCGGTGCTCGCTGCGCGACTGGTGGAGGGTGTCGCGCCCGGCGAACGCGAACCACTCCCGGCCGCACTGCTCGCTGAGGAAGTAGCGCGGCGAGTAGAGCGGTACGAAGACACGGCAGTGCGCCAGCGCCTCGGTGATCTGCCCCTGCCAGTCCTCGCCCGGGCGCACGTGCTGGTCCATGAACCCGGCGGGCACCCCGGCCGGGAGCGCGGTCAGCTGCATCACGTGCGCGGACAGGTCGCGGAAGAAGCGCTGCACCCAGAGGTTGGGGTCCTTGTCCCGGGGATCGTTCTTCGGCATGTGCGCGTAGCTCAGGAAGAAGTACGGCCTCGGCTCGTGTCCCCCGCCCCGCGCGGCTCCGTGCGGCACCGCTCCCTCCCG
This sequence comes from Streptomyces sp. NPDC059994, assembly GCF_042737755.1. Lineage (NCBI taxonomy): Bacteria > Bacillati > Actinomycetota > Actinomycetes > Kitasatosporales > Streptomycetaceae > Streptomyces > Streptomyces sp. NPDC059994. The sequence continues at coordinate 10,568 of NZ_JBHWUR010000024.1, read as the reverse complement.
GTCCGAGTGGGTGGGTCCTCAGTGTAGAAAGCGAGCGATCCACGGCGGAACCGCTTGTACGAGCCGAATCGGGGGCGGCCGGTCACCCGCGCGGCGCGTTGCGGGCCCGCCAGGCGTCCCGGTGGCGCCGGGCGGAGTTGGCGGCCGCGGCGAGCGCCTCGGGTGCGACCCGCTCCTCCCGCCAGGCCGCGGCTGCCTCTCCCATCCCGGCGACGAAGCGTTTGCCCGGGCCGGTGAGCGCGCCGCAGCGGGCGAGCGTGTCGATCGCCTCCGACGTCTGCCGGCGCCAGCGCGCGAACTCCGCCTCGGCCCTGCCGCGCGCCGCCGGGGTGTCCGCGGTGGTGCGCCGCACCCGCCAGAAGTCGGTGACCGCCAGGTGGGCGTACGCGCCTTGGAGCAGGGCGCCCAGCGGTCTCGGGTCGTCGCGCCAGGGGGCGTAGTGGCGGCCGGTGTCCTCCGGGTCGTACAGGTCGCAGCTGTCGAGCACCGCGCCCAGCTTCACGTGCTGGAACTCGTGGACGATCAGGAGGGCGAGCGGGGCCGGGGCGGACGGACGGGCGGCGCCCACGGCTCCGAAGGCGTCCCGGCAGGTGGCGCTGGTGTCGCCGCCCGCCCGTGGGCTGAGCGGGGTGATGGACCGCAGTCCGGCGGCGATTCCCGGTGCGTACGAGGGCAGATGGCGCTGGATCAGGGACCAGGCTCCGGCGAGCGCGTCGGCCCAGGCGCGCGCCCCGGACGCCGGCAGCCGCTCCTCGGCCGGCCAGGGGTAGCGGTCGCGCAGCGGATCGGTGTCCTCCAGGGCGACCGTCCAGCCGCTCGCCTCGAAGAGCCGTACGGGCTGCCAGTGCGGGGTGCGGCCGTCCAGGCCCTCGCCCCAGCCCATCTCGATCCTGCGGCCCCCGGCCCGTACGGTGAACCCGTAGGGCTGCGCGGTCAGTTCGGCCTCTTCGGCGCCGCCCGGCAGCAGGGCCCGGCCGATGCCGGGCAGCCGCAGGGTGCCGTCGCGCAGCGGCACGACGACGGTGTCGGCGCGCCGGGCCCGCAGCGCCGCCGACGCCGCGAGCTCCGCCAGACCGCCCGCGAGCGCGCCGGGTTCACGGCCGCCGAGGACGCCGAGCGCCCATGGCCGGAAGTAGGGGTGGCCGAGGGCGGCCTCCAGGGCGTGCGGCGCCGCCGCGTCCAGGTCGAGCAGCAGCTCCCAGGCGGCGGCCGCCCGGCGGTCCGCCGGGTCGGCCCGGCCGCCGAGGGCGGCGAGCAGGCCGCGGTTGAGGTCGAGCTGGGCCAGGGCGAGGCGGGCGACGGTGTCGGCGCCGCCCAGCCCGGCGGCCAGCTCCTCGAAGTCGGCCGGTTCCAGGGCCTGTTCGGCCTCGGGCCGGGTGGTGGGCTCACCGGCCCGGGTGTGCGCCGGGTGCCCGGGGAGCGACTCGTGCGTGCGGATGTTCATGATCAGCGCCATCAGGTCGGGGCAGAACACGGACGGATTGTCGAAGCCGGTTCCGGTCCGGTAGCGGTGGGCGTAGAGGCCGCCGCCGCAGGACGCGACCACGGGACAGGCGGTGCACTGGGCGCACAGCGCCTCGATCCCCTTCTGGCGGGCCAGCATCCCGGGGTGGGTGAGCACGTCGTCGAGGCTGTGCTCGAAGACGTTCATCCCGGTGGCCGGGGCGCCGTCGTAGGACGTCTTGAGGCTGTCCGCCTGCTCGAAGGTGCCGTCGGTCTCGACGACCACCAGGTCGGCCGGGGCGAGCCCGAGGGACTCGGTGAGGCTGCTGCCGCCGCGCAGGGTGCGCTGGACGGATTCGAAGAGCCGTACGGGGACCGGGCGCCCCTGTCCGTCCCAGCGGCGGTACACGGCGTCGAGCCAGTCCGCGTACGGCGTCGGCGAGCCCGCGGGGCGGGGCGGCGGGTGGTCCCAGGTGGCGTGCGGCAGCAGGAAGTCGATGCGCGGCGGGTCCAGTCCGGCCAGCGCGTCGTACACCGCGACCGGGTCGTTCTCCAGGTCGATGGTGCACAGCAGCCCGGCGAACAGCTCCCGGTAGCGGGGGCGGCCGAGCAGGGCGACCGCGTCGATGACCCGGGCGTGGCTGCTGCGGCCGTCGGCGTAGCGGCGGTGGCGGTCGTTGGCCGCCCGGTCGCCGTCGAGTGAGACGCCGACGTGGACGCCGAGTTCACGGAAGAGCTCGCAGAACTCCTCGTCGAGCAGGACCCCGTTGGTGTGGACGCGCAGATCGAGGGCGCTGACGCCGCGCAGGGCGCGGTGCAGCTCCTCGGCGGCGCGTCTGAGGAGCGCGGGCCCGGCCAGCAGCGGCTCGCCGCCGTGCAGCACCACATGGACGGCGGGCAGCCGGTGGGCCCGGGCGTGGGCGGCGATCCCGGCCGCCGTGGCGGCCAGGATCTCGTGCGAGACCGCCCTGGGCCGGCCGCGCCAGCTGGTGTCGGCGTGTTCGTACACATAGCAGTGGTCACACGCCAGGTCGCAGCGGCTGTGCATCTTCAGTACGACCTGCGACACCACCGGAGGCGACCGGTCCATGGCGCGGGGCCTCCGGCTAGAGCGCCGACTGGAAGGCGGCGACCGGAACCGTCGAGGCGTTCTCGGCGATCAGGCGCTGTATCTCCGCGGGGAGTTCCCCGCCGCGCGCCTTGGCGGCCTGTGTGTGCAGTGATGGCCGTTCACGGCCCTGGCGGTCGGCCGCCGTACAAGGTCGTTCGGCGGCCGTGACGAGATGTCCCATGAATCCCCCCACCGGCGGGCGTGCATCGTTGCGGGAGGGCTTTTGCCCTCTCCGCACTTGTCTTCCCCGCATCGGCCACTCTCGCACAGGACCGCGCCGATCGGTCCGAACTCCCGCGCATGGATGGCCAGTTCGCGTCACCCGACGGATTCCTACGGCACGAATCCCGGGCTCCCGCGGCACCACGGGCCACCGCGCCGGAGGTCTCAGCGTTCGAACGGGACCGAGATCGCCATGGTCATCTCCACCGGCTCGGTGCCGTCGTTGCGGTAGATGTGGCTCGTGCCGGCCTCGAAGGAGACCGAGTGGCCTGCCGGGACGGGGTGTTCGGCGCCGTCCACCACCAGGGTGAGGGTGCCCGCGGTGACGTGGATGAGCTCGAAGGTGCCCACCGGGTGCGGGTCGGAGGAGCTGCCGTCGCCGGGCATCAGGTGCCACCGCCACATCTCCAGCGGGCCGGGGGCCTCGGCGCCCGCGAGCAGGGTGCTGGAGCTTCCCCGCTCGGTGGACCAGAGCCGGACGGCCTGGTCCGGCGGCACGATCCGCACGCTGGGCCCGCTCTCGTAGTCGAGCAGGGTCGTGATGCTCACGCCGAGGGCGTCGGCGATCTTGACGACGGTGCCGACGCTGGGGTTGGTCCGGGCCTGCTCGATCTGGATGAGCATGCCGCGGCTGACTGCCGCGCGGGAGGCGAGCGCGTCCAGGGTGAAGCCGCGCTCGGTGCGCCAGCGCTTGACGTTGCGGGCCAGGGACTGGGTCAGCAGATCGAGGTCCGACACATTCCGTCCATGAGGTTGGCCGCCGGGAGCGACAGACTAATATTTTGGATGACAAGTTCAGTATAGTGAACTACGGTCCGGTGCACCGAACCGTTCACCGCACTGTACTGCGAGGCACTCTCATGACGGCACTCTTCGCCCTGGCCACCAGCCTCCTGTGGGGGCTGGCCGACTTCGGCGGCGGGCTGCTCACCCGCCGTACGCCCGCGCTGACCGTGGTCGTCGTCTCGCAGTCCATCGCCGTCGTCGTCCTGGGCGCGGTCGTCGTGGCCACCGGCGGGTGGCACGAGGCCGGGCCCCAGCTCTGGTTCGCGGTGGCGGCGGGCGCCGTCGGCCCGGTCGCGATGCTCAGCTTCTACAAGGCGCTGGCGCTCGGCCCGATGGGCGTGGTCTCCCCGCTCGGCTCACTCGGAGTGGCCGTGCCGGTCGGGGTCGGCCTGGTCCTCGGCGAGCGGCCCGGCGTGCTCCAGTTCGCCGGGATCGCCGTCGCCGTGGTCGGCATCCTCATGGCGGGCGGCCCGGAGCTGCGGGGCGCGCCGGTACAGCGGCAGGCGATCGTGCTCACGCTGCTCGCCGCGTTCGGCTTCGGCGCGGTGATGGCGCTGATCGCGGAGGCGTCGACCACCCTCACCGGCCTGTTCCTCGCGCTCTTCGTCCAGCGCGTCACCAATGTCGCCGTCGGCGGCGCGGCGCTGTACGTCTCGGTGAAGCGCGGCGGCGACGCGCTGCCGGAGGGCGGGATGAGCGTGGTCCGCGCCGCACTGCCCGCGCTCGCCTTCGTCGGCCTGGCCGATGTGGCGGCCAACGGCACGTACTCGATCGCCGCGCAGCAGGGACCGGTCACCGTGGCGGCCGTGCTCGCCTCGCTCTACCCGGTGGTGACGGCGCTGGCCGCGCGGGGCGTACTCAAGGAGCGGCTGCGCGGGGTGCAGGCGGCGGGGGCGGGCATCGCCCTGGTGGGCACGCTGCTGCTGGCGACGGGGTGACGGGATGTCGGCGTGACGGTCGGAGTGTCGTCCGCCGGCCGGTGGTGGCTGATCGCGCGGTTCCCCGCGCCCCTGGGCGCTTACGCCTCGTCCGTCGCCAACTCCGCCACCGCGAGCAGCTGTTCGGGGGTGACGCCCTCGGGGATCGGCACCGGGGCCGGTGTGCGCAGCGGCGGCTGCCAGCCGTTCTCGCGGTCCCAGGTCCGTACGATCCGGGCGGGCGCCCCGGCCACCACGGCGTGGTCGGGCACCTCGCCCCGCACCACCGCTCCCGCCGCGACCACCACGTTGCGGCCGAGCCGGGCGCCGGGCAGCACGACGGCGCCGGTGCCGAGCCAGCAGCCCGGCCCGATCTCCACCGGCTCCATCCGCGGCCACTGCTTGCCCACGGGCTGGTGCGGGTCGTCGTAGCTGTGGTTGGTGGAGGTGATGTAGACGTACGGGCCGCAGTAGGTGTTCGAGCCGATGGTCACCGTCGTGTCCGCGATGACGTGGCTGCCCCGGCCGAGCACCACACCGTCCCCGAGCGTCAGGATCGGCTCGGAGCCGAGGTCGAGGCCCGGCATCATCCCGGCCGTCAGCGTCACCTGCTCGCCGATGATGCAGTGGTCGCCGAGCTCGATCCACGGCTCTCCGAAGACCGTGCCCTGCGGAAACGCGAGCCGGGTGCCGGAGCCGATCCGGCGGAACCGCAGCCGCCCGGGGTGCTCGGCGGTGATCGCCCCCGCCTGCTGCACCCACTGCCAGCCGCGCTGGACCGCGCCCGCGGCCAGCCGGCGCCGCCAGGCTGTCAGCGATGAGAACGTGTTTCTGTTCTTCGGCACCCGCACACGGTACTCACCGCCGACCGGGCTGGTCAGCGCCGGGACCTGTGATCTTCCGCTCAGCCCGGGCCCGGGCGGTCAGCCGCCGTGCGCCTCACGGTGGTCCCTGGCCAGGCCCCGATACATCAGCGCGTTGACCTTGATGCCCTCGCGCTCCTCCTCGGTGAGCTCGCGCCTGACCTTGGCGGGCACGCCCGCGACGAGCGAGCCGGGCGGTACGACCATCCCCTGCGGCACCAGCGCCTGCGCGGCGACCAGCGAACCGGCGCCGATCACGGCCCCGTTGAGCACGGTCGCCCCCATGCCGATGAGCACGTCGTCCTCGACCGTGCAGCCGTGCAGCACGGCGTTGTGCCCGACCGAGACGCGCTCGCCGACCGTCACCGGGAAGCCGGGGTCCACGTGGACCGTGCAGTTGTCCTGAATGTTGCTGTCGGCGCCGAGCACGATCGGGCCGCAGTCGGCCCGCAGCACCGTGTGGTACCAGACGCTCGCCCCGGCGGCCAGGGTCACCTCGCCGAGCACCACGGCGGTGGGTGCGGTGAACGCCGCCGGGTCGACCTGCGGCTTCTTCCCGCCCACAGCCACGACCAACGCCTGCTCTGCCATGCGCCACTCCTTCGTACGGATCTCATCGCACCCAGGGGCACGGTAGGCGACGGATCGCCGGGGTGTGCGCCCGGGTGGCCCGTACGATCGCCGGATGGCACTCTTCCGGATCGACCGGCGTACGGAGGCGGGCCCCGCCGAGGTGTGGCGGCGGCTCACCGACTGGGGCCGCCACTCGGGGAGCGTCCCGCTGACCCGGATCACCGTCACCACTCCCGCGCCCACCGGCGTCGGCACGGTCTTCGTGGCCCGCACCGGCATCGGGCGCCTCGCGTTCGAGGACCCGATGGAGGTCGTGGTGTGGGAGCCGCCCGAGCGGGGACGGCCGGGGCGCTGCCGCATGGAGAAGCGCGGGCGGGTGGTCACCGGCTGGGCCGAGATCGAAGTGCGCCCCAGCCCCCGGGGATCCGCGGCCGGGGCGCTGCTCGTGTGGCGGGAGGACCTGCGGGTGTGGCGGCTGCCCCGGCTGCTCGATCCGCTGACCGCCCGCGCGGGACGGCTGGTGTTCGGCCGCGCGCTCACCGCGCTGCTCGGGGAGTGAACCGCCCGGGACCGGCGGTGTTCAGTCCGTGGCGGCCACGTTCTCGGCCTGGGCCGACTCGATCTCGGCCGACGCCTTCTTCGCGCGGTTCTTGACGATCAGCATCGAGACCACGCCCAGCACGGCCGCGAGCCCCAGACCCACGTACGAGAAGTTCTTCAGCCACGACTCGGCGACCACGCCGATGTAGTAGATCGCGGCCGTCGTGCCGCCCGCCCAGCAGATGCCGCCGAGCACGTTGGCGATCAGGAACTTCCAGTACGGCATGTGCAGCACGCCCGCCAGCGGGCCCGCGAAGATGCGCAGCAGGGCGATGAAACGGCCGAAGAAGACCGCCCACATGCCCCACTTCTTGAAGGACTTCTCGGCCATGGCGACATGGCCCTCGCTGAAGTGCTTGGGGAACTTGGCGCCGAGCCAGGCGAGCAGCGGCCTGCCGCCCCTGCGGCCGATCGCGTACCCGATCGAGTCACCGACGACCGCGCCCACGACGGCGGCGGCGCCGAGGATCACCGGGTTGATGTGACCCTCCTGGGACGCCAGCAGCGCGGAGCTGACGAGGACGATCTCGCCCGGCAGCGGAATGCCGAGGCTCTCCAAGCCGATGACCAGCCCCACCAGGAGGTAGACACTGACGGCGGGGATGTTCTCCAGCCACTCCTGGATGTGCAAGGCCCGTTTCCTCCCGATCGCGGCGGGCCGACGCCCGGTGTGCGCCCCCCTTGGCGCACGCCGGGAAGCCTACCCGCTCACACCGCGTCGACGGCGTCCCAGAAGCCGCACCGGTGCGCGCGGGCGACCGTGGTGACCACGGCGTTACCGTCCGCCGACGCCGTGCGCAGCCGCAGCAGCCCGGCCCGGGAAGCCGTCGCCGGACCACTGCGGCAATGGCGGGCTGCCCGGCCGCCCGGGGCGGGTTCCCGTGCAGGAAGGAGCCCCAGTACGCGGTCATCTGCCGGGCCGGCGCCCGCTGTTCGGGGTCGAACGGCGCATCGAGGCCGAAGTGGCGGAAGAGGTACCGCACCTCGTTCATATGGGGTGGCCCCGAAAGACGAAGTCGGTGTGCAGGGCGCGCAGCGAGGCGAAGGGCGGCGAGGTGCGGTCGGCGAACCGGGTCGCATCGCGCACGCCCCGCCAGGGCGCGGCCGGGGCGGCGCCGTCCAGCGCGGCGCGCCGACCGGCTGCTCGGCGTAGGGAATTGGCAGGAACTGCCGCCCCTCGCCGGTCGTTTCCCCTTCGAGCAGACCGGAGTGGGTGCGTACGAGGGTGGGCCCGGGGGTGAGCGCCCCGGCCGGGACGGGGGTGAGCAGGTCCGCCGCGCAGGCGGTCGTGAGAAGCAGAGCCGTGCGGATCCGGGCCGCGAGCCGGACCCGTATCCCGCCGTCGCTCAGCACCGGACCTCCCCGTGGCCGGTGAGCCGGATGTCGCGCGCGGAGGCGCCCACCTCCACGCGGCGGCGGCCGGTGCCCAGGACCCAGCCGTGCCGGGCCGGGTCCCAGGAGGAGAGCGTGCGGGTGGGGAGCGTGACGGTGACCCGGCGCATGCCGCCCGGAGGCAGTTCCAGGCGCCGGTAGCCCGCGAGCGCGCGCTCGGCCTGGTCGAGGCGGAGGTGCGGCGAGCGGCCGACGTAGACCTGCGCGACCGTGGTGCCGGTGCGGCGGCCGGTGTTGCGGACGGTGAAGGTCACCGAGAGCCCCCCGTGCTCGGTGCGCACGGACAGGTCGTCGTAGACGAAGGCCGTGTACGACAGGCCGTGGCCGAAGGGGAAGAGCGGTGCGACGCCCGCCGCGTCGTACCAGCGGTAGCCGAGGTGGATGCCCTCGCTGTACTCCTCGACGCCGTCGACGCCCGGGTAGCGGCGCGGGTCGCCCGCCACCGGGTGGCGCTCGTCGGAGACCGGGAAGGACTGGGTGAGCCGCCCGCCAGGGTCGCAGTCGCCGAAGAGCACCGCGGCCGTGGCCGCCGCGCCCTCCTGGCCGGGGTAGTACATCTGGAGCACCGCGGCGGTCCGCTCCAGCCAGGGCATGGTGGTGCTGGAGGAGGTGTTGAGGACCACGGTGGTACGGGAGTTGGCCGCGGTGACCGCGTCGATCAGCGCGTTCTGGTGGCCCGGGAGCGCGAGGGTGGTGCGGTCGGCGCCCTCGGTGGCGTCCTCGTACGCGAAGAGGACCACGCTCTCGGCCGCGCGCGCCACACGCACCGCCTCGGCGACGTCCGCGGCGCGGGTCGCCCCGGTGACCCGGCGCAGCCGGAACAGCTGCCCCTCGGCGCCGCCCTTCGCGGTGATCTTCAGCGTGTGCGGACCGGCCGCGAGCCGCACGGTCGCCCGGCGCACGGAGAGCCCGTCGGGGGTGGTGCCGACCAGGCCGCCCGCGAAGTACTCGCCGTAGCCCGGGGCGAGCGGGAAGAGCTCGGTGCCGTCGAGGAGGACGACGGGCCGCTCTCGCCCGGAGTAGTGGACGACCAGGGTCCACTCGTCGGCCTCGGCGGCGGTGAGGGTGCCGTCGTACGTCCAGGTCGCGCCCGCGGCGATGTGCTGTCCCTCGAAGTCGGCGCCGGGCGAGACGGCTCCGGCGGGCAGGGCCCGGCCGAACAGGTCCTCGCCGAGGGCGTGGCGCACCCGCGCGCCCTTGCCCGCCCGTGCCCTGATGGCGTCCAGGGGACTCGCGGCCCGGTCCGGCACCACATGGGCGCTGCCGCCGCCGCTGACGAAGGGGAGCGATCCGGTCGGGCCGATCACCGCGAGGGAGCGGGCCGCGGCGCCGGTGAGCGGCAGGGCGTGGTGCTCGTTGCGCAGCAGTGTGGCCCCGGCCTTGGCCACCTTGAGCGCGGTGCGGGCACCGGCGGCCGGGTCGCGGTCGGGGCGGGCCGGAGCGCTGCCGTCGAGCAGCCCGAAGCGCTCCATGACGGTCAGGACGCGGCGCACCGAGCGGTCCACCAGCGCCTGGGGGACGCTGCCGTCCCGGACCGCCTGTTTGAGGGCGGCGCCGAAGTGGGTGCCGTCGGGCATCTCCATGTCGAGCCCGGCGCGGATCGAGGCGACGGTGGAGTGGGCGGCGAACCAGTCGGTCATCACCCACCCGTCGAAGCCCCAGGTGTCCCGCAGCACCCCGGTGAGCAGGTCGGCGTTCTCGCAGGCGAAGGTGGAGCCGACCTTGTTGTACGCGCCCATGACGGCCCCGGCGCGGGCGGCGACCGCCGCCTCGAAGCCGCGCAGCTCCGCCTCGTGCATGGTCTGCTCGTCGGCCCGTACGTCGACGGACATACGGTCCTTCTCCTGGTTGTTCAGGGCGAAGTGCTTGACCGTGGCGATCAGGCCCTGCGCCTGGATGCCGCTCACCTCCTCGGCGACGAGGTCGGCCGAGAGCAGCGGGTCCTCGGAGAAGGTCTCGAAGTTGCGGCCCGCGTACGGGGTGCGGATCAGGTTGACCATGGGCGAGAGCAGCACGTCCTGGCCGAGCGCGCGTCCCTCTCGGCCGATGACCTCCCCGTACTCCCGGGCGAGCGCGGGGTCGAAGGCGGAGGCGAGCAGCACCGGGGCGGGCAGCGCGGTCGCGTGCTTCGTGACGCGGACCCCGGCGGGCCCGTCCGCGAGCCGCAGGGGTGGGATGCCGAGCCGGGGTACGCCGGGGAGGTGGCCGGCCTGGCCGAGGCTGTGCGGGTCGTCGGCGCCGTGCAGGAAGGACAGCTTCTCGTCCAGGGTGAGGCGGCGGATCAGCGACTCGACACGGGGGCTCGCGGCGGGGGCCGCGGCGGCTGCGGTTCCGGCGGCGCGGGGCCCGGCGGCCCGGGCGGGCAGGGCGCTCCAGCCGGTCGCGGCCGCGGCGACCGTGACGGCGCCGCCGAGCAGCCACAGGGCGGACCTGCGGGAAACGGTGTCGGACATGACCGTCACTCCTTTGTGTGCGGGCACGGCGAAGTGACACGTGCAAACGGCAGGACGTGCTTCGGCTTCTGAACACACCATGCGCCAGAACTCTGTTGACGCACCGTCAGGCGCCTCGTGTTGTCCGAGAAAGCTAGGACCGGCCCGGAAAGGAGTCAATAAGTTGAACAAGAAACGGATCCGGCCCCGAGTGCAGGCACTCGGGGCC